>JAFLKA010000461.1 GCA_022712735.1 Marinosulfonomonas sp.
AAACCCGCCGATGCGATCCACGACAAGCTGGCGCCGATCTATGAAACCCTGCGCATCCTGCGCCGTGAATTGCCGTCTGAAACCACCTTAATCGGCTTTGCCGGTGCCCCGTGGACCGTTGCCACTTACATGATCGCAGGGCGCGGCACACCGGACCAAGGACCGGCCCATGCCCTGAAAAACACCGACCGCGCCACATTCGAGGCTGTGCTGGACCGCATCACCGACGCCACGATCGAATACCTGCTGATGCAGATTGATGCCGGTGCCGAGGTGGTCAAACTGTTCGACAGTTGGGCCGGATCGCTAAAGGGCGATGATTTCACCAAATACGCACTGGAACCCGCCCGCAAAATCATTGCGGCCCTAAAGGCCAAGCACCCCAATGTGCCCGTCATCGCCTTCCCGCGTGAAGCAGGGCCTGCCTATGAAGGGTTCGCCAAAGCTGTAGGCGCAGATTGTCTGGCGATTGATACCAAGGTCGATCTGACATGGGCCGCAGAGGTTTTGCAAAAAGACGGCTGCGTGCAGGGCAATCTTGACCCTAAACTGATGGTCGAGGGCGGCGAGCGGCTGATTTCCGAAACCAAGCGCATCGTCAAAGCGTTGTCAAGTGGGCCGCACATCTTTAATCTGGGCCACGGCATCACACCCGATGCCGACCCCGAAAATGTGCATGTCATGTTAGAGGCTATCCGCGGCACCTAAGGGAACAGGCACCGCGAAAAGCATTATTTTGTTGATGGCATACCCGAATTGGAAGCCGTGCATATCGGGATTTCCTTTGCGACGTCCTTGGGCGTTACACCCTCCAGAATATCCGCACCCCGAACCAATATTACATAGTCCTGCAACTCGACCGTTTTCAGGTATATGGTAACCTTGGCCTCATGTGGAATCTCTGGGGTTATCCGACAGGCACCGGCCCAAACTGACAATGACCCACCGCGATCATCATCTTTGACCGTACGAAGTGCTTCGAACTGGGTAATATCATCTGGATGTATCCGGTAGACGTAGGTCGGCTGCTCTTGCTCGACACGCATTTCGGCCGCCCCTTTCGGGATTTGCTGAAGCCTAAATTCGTAGGTTTGCGCGGGCAGCGTATCGGTCGCACTCAGGCGGGTTTCCATATTCACCGTGCCTTTTTGTGGCCGGAATGCCGGCGGCAAAGCCACCATCACACGCATATCTTTTGCGGGTGTTGTCAGCGGATCAACCGCCCTTAGCGCATTCATCGTGCTTAGCGGGGTATAGCTGCAGCCAGCAATAGAGGCGGCCAGCAACAAGCTATACCCCGCACCCCGTGAGCGGGATTTGTTAAACATCGTCATTCCTCTGAAACTTTCGCTGATATTCCGATTATTAATAAAACTGACCGATAGTGCATGATCTTGGATTCCCTATATGATATATTGAAATTATAATCTATATACTTATATTAAGTATTGTTATACGATAATTAATATAAGCAAAAACAACATGGATAATATCATGCCCTCACCCACCCGCCAGTTTTCGCCCGTCATTTCCCGTTACGCATGGTATGGAGAATGGGCCGCGAATATAGGCCTGTTAATGTTCGTCGCCGTTGCCTTTTATGTCTTGTATCAAGCTGTGACTGGCACTGTGGACCCAAATCAGGGTTTTGAGCTGGATCTGGACATTAACGAATTTGTTGCCACCCTTTCCGGCGTCAAACTGTGGGTAATCGCCCTGATAACATCCGTGCAGGACATTCTGGGTTTTGTTCTATTCCTAACCGTTCGGGCCCTTTTCATTGGCATTCGAACTATGGGGGTGTTTGTGCAAAGCACTGCGCGCCGGTTGCGCATCATCGGCTGGACTATTTTCGCAATGGCTCCTGCCAGCATTTTAGCAGAGTTGATCTCAACCGCTCTAACGCACTGGTGGGCAGATTATTCGGAACTCACCGTGCACATATCTATTTCCGACACGGATGTTTATGCGGTGGTTATTGGTCTGTTGCTGGTGGTCGTCAGCCAGATAATGCTTGAAGCTATCCGCATATATGATGAAAACGGGGCGTTCGTCTGAAATGGGTGATTCAGTTCAGACATGCGGGGGAATGTGATGCAGATTGTTGTGACTTTGGATGTGATGCTGGCGAGGCGCAAAATGCGCTCGAAACAGCTGGCCGAACTGGTCGGTATCACCGTGCAGAATGTGTCCCTGTTAAAATCGGGCAAAGTGAAAGGTGTGCGTTTCGAGACGCTCGCAAAAATTTGCGATGTCCTTGATTGTCAGCCTGGAGATATTCTGCGTTTTGAAGCGGTCGAGGATACTGACTAAACCCACTTGGCCATTGGCGGCAGGCTCATCAGAACCGCGTCCACATTATGCCCTGTTTCCAGCCCGAATTTAGTGCCCCTGTCATAAACCAGATTATATTCGGCATAGAGCCCGCGATGCACCAGTTGGGTGTCTTTGTCCGCATCCGTCCACGAGGTATTGCGCCGCTTTTCAGTGACGGGCAGGAATGCCATCAAAAATGCACGACCCACATCCTGAATAAAGGCAAAATCCGCGTCCCAATCGCCGGTGTTGTGATCATCCAGAAAGATGCCACCAACCCCGCGCGCACGATTGCGATGTGGCACATAGAAATACTCGTCCGCCCATTCCTTAAACCGCGGGTAATAGGCCGGATCATGCAAATCGCACTGCTGCTTTTGCACTGCGTGAAACGCCGCTGTGTCCTCGGGGTATTCAATGCAGGGGTTCAAATCCGACCCACCACCAAACCACCAGCCATGCGGCGTCCAGAACATACGCGTGTTCATATGAACGGCAGGGGCGTGCGGGTTTTGCATATGCGCCACCAGTGAAATGCCCGAAGCCCAGAACCGCGGATCATCCTTCATCCCCGTCAGCCCTTTACGCGATGCCATCGCATCCACGGCCCGCGCGCCCAAAGTGCCGTATACCGTCGACACATTGACACCGACCTTTTCAAACACACGGCCACCACGCATCACAGACATCAAGCCACCACCTGCATCCGTGCCATCATCACTGGCGCGTGTGGTTTCGCTTACGTCAAAGCGCCCGGCTGGCTTATCGGCAAAAAGACCGCTGGTTTGGCTATTTTCCAACGCCTCGAATGCTGTGCAAATCTGGTCGCGCAATTGGCGGAACCAGTCGGATGCCTTGGCTTTCTGCTTGCTGAATTCTTCACCCATCACTTCACTCCTGGTTCGCTAATTTGGTCTAATGCGCGGGGGATGCTACAGGGTCAAGCAAACTGCGGCCACCATCAACCGTCATGATCTGTCCAGTCATGAACCCAGCACTGTCCGACGCCAGAAACTGCACCGCTTCGGCCACTTCACTGGCGCTGGCAACACGGCCTAGCGGCGTATGGTCAATAATATCGGCGCGGCATTCCTCGTCACCCTTTAGCATGTCTTTCAAACTTGCGCTCATCACCGACCCGAACGCCACTGCGTTTACCCGAATGCGCTCCGGTGCCAATGCCACCGCCAATGACCGCGTCATCTGGTTTAGCGCGGCGGTCGACACCGAATAGGCCAACAGCTTTGGGTGCGCCCGTTCAGCGGCAATCGACGACAGGTTCACGATGGCCCCCACGGGGTCGTTCTCATTCTCGTCGCGCTCGGCCTGACAGATCATCCGCTTGGCCACGGCCTGACTTAGGCGCAGGCTGGTCATCAGGTTTTGCTCCAGCAGGGCTGCCATACCGTCCTCTTTGGCATTCAGCGGGTCCGACGACACCGCAATCTGGCGCGAGGCATTGACCAGAATATCCACCCGGTCAAACGCATCAATCGTGGCCGACAACAGATTAGCAATCGTCAGTTTCTTGCGCAGATCACCGGCGAAAAATCGAACGTTCCCGTCTTTTTCAGCCTCGTCGCCCAATTCTTTGGCTAACCGTTCTTCGTCCATATCGGCAAACATCACATTTGCACCCGCCTCGGCAAACTGACGCCCGATGGCCAGGCCAATACCATTGGCGGCACCCGTTACAATCACTGTTTTTCCTGCAATCGAAAAAGACATCCCATGGCTCCTGATTCTAGGTGTTGATTAAGAGACTTTAGCGCGCGCCGCGCAAGGGTCGTGTGGCCTGAAGGATTTTGAAGGCGTTATCGCCTGCGACTTCCTCAACATTGCGAAATGTCTCGGCAAGGGTGCGCTCATACGGCAGATGCCGGTTGGCAACAAGCCACAACTGGCCTGACGGTGTTAACATTCCGGCCGCCGCCGTGATAAACCCACGCCCGATGTCAGGGTCCGCCTTGCGGCTGGTGTGAAACGGCGGGTTGGTGATGATGCCGTCAAAGGGCTGCGTCGGACTGAACCGCATCGCGTCGGCCCAGTGGAAATGGGCCCGCTCGTCCGTCACGTTCTTGCGGGCACACTCAAGGGCAGCAAAATCCGCCTCGATCAAATGCAACTCGCGGATCTTTTCACGCATCAGAATGTGACGCGACAGGTATCCCCAGCCCGCCCCCAGATCGGCCAAACGTTTGGGCAGCTTTTGCGGCAGTGCCGCGATCAACGCTTGTGATCCACGATCAAACTTCTCGGCTGAAAACACCCCGGCGACAGTTTGAAACCCGTCTTCCAAGGTGATCGGCCCCTTATTGGCCCAATCATCAAAAACAGGTTCAGCCGTGAACCAGAACAATTTGCCATGTGCCTTGGAAAACGCCTCGGACACTGCCAGCCGTTTGCGACATTCCTTATAGAACCCGTCGGCCCCCTCGGTTTTCAAGCCGTCAACAATGATCAACCCACCCGGGGTTTTTGCCACTGCTTCGGCCAGCATCATGCGCGTCTGAACCTTGGAGCGGGCCAGTTTCACCACCGACACCGCATATGGCCCGCCTGCGGTCACTGCCACCTGAAACCCGCGGGCCACCAGCGCATCATGGTCCGGCTTGAACCTCTGAATGATCTCGCAACGTTCCTTTGGCAGCGCACTCAGGTCGTCGTCCGCAGCGGCACCGTAAACAGCAATCTGCCCCGCCTCGGGCAAGGCCAAGGCGCCACTTTCAATAATCAGGGATAAACGGGATGCTTTCATCGCGGGTTCAGGCCTACGGCCCTATTCCTTTTCCATAGTGCATTGCAGCGGGTGCTGGTTTTGAATGGCCAAATCCATCACTTGCGCCACTTTGGTTTCCGCCACTTCATGCGAGAAAACGCCGACCACCGCCAGCCCTTTTTTGTGAACGGTCAGCATAATTTCAACCGATTGCGCCGCACTCAGGCTGAAAATCCGTTCCAGCACATGGGTGACAAATTCCATTGGTGTATAGTCGTCATTCAACAACAGCACCTTATACAGCGGCGGGCGGGCCGTTTTAGGGCGGGTTTTTAGCGCAAGCCCGGTGTCGCTGTCATCCTGACCATCCTGATCGGACATCATCTGCAACGGGTATGTCTGTTTTGAAATCAAGGGGCGTTTCCATCGTCAGTTCCGAGGCATTATATAAGCCCTCTGGCGGGCAGGATAAAGGGGGGCAATTCCAGATAGGTTAAATCCGGACTATAATGCCCAATTAGGCCGGTTTTTCTTCATTCGGTTGGTTTTCCAGATCATTGCAACACCCCGCGCAGGCAGGTTGCCACATTTCTGCCACATTCTAACATCTAGCGGTGATAGGCCCATGCACCGCAATATCTGCTAATTTCACCAGATAAACACCCGCAAACTTATTGAAATTAGGGTATTTTCTCAGAATCACCCTTATGCTATGGTTACTGCAATAATAAGAAGCTGACCGAAAAATCGGCAGCATGAGGCAGAGTATGGTGATCGACGTGAAACAACGTCTGGGGCAGTATGTCCGTAATGGGCTATTCTTGACAGTTATGTTCTGTCTGCTGGCATTCGCGCCGCTAAAAGGTGTGGCTGCACCTTATGCGGCATTTGTAGTCGACGCCCGCACGGGCAAGGTGCTGCATTCACGCAATGCCGACACCCGCCTGCACCCGGCATCCCTGACCAAAATGATGACGCTATATGTTGCCTTTGAGGCGATTAAGCGCGGGGAAATCTCGCTTGATACCAAAGTGCGCATCTCGAAACATGCAGCTGCGCAGCCACCGTCAAAACTGGGACTGAAACCGGGGCAGCGGATCAAGCTGCGCTATTTGATCCGTGCGGCTGCGGTTAAATCCGCCAATGACGCCGCCACCGCGATTGGCGAGGCCATTTCAGGATCAGAGGCCGCGTTCGCGCGCCGGATGAACCGCACGGCCAAAGCTATGGGCATGTCGCGCACGACCTTTAAGAACATGAACGGGTTAACCCAATCAGGCCACCTGTCTACCGCGCGGGATATGACCACGCTGGGGCGGCATGTTTTTTATGACTATCCTGAATACTACAACTTGTTTTCACGAATCACGGCAGATGCCGGTATCAAAACCGTATCACACACAAACCGGCGGTTTTTGAACTCTTATCGCGGGGCAGACGGGATCAAAACCGGCTATACCCGTGCGGCGGGCTTTAATCTTGTGGCTTCGGCACAGCGCGGCAATGAACGCATTATCGTGACAGTGTTTGGCGGCCGTTCCACATCGACCCGCAACGCCAAAGTGGCCGAGCTGATGGACCTTGG
>JAFLKA010000081.1 GCA_022712735.1 Marinosulfonomonas sp.
ATCATCCGCGCTTTCACGCCGAATTTATCCCACCCATCTGCCCTGATATGTCACTCTGAACATAAATCAGGAGCCCGCCATGTCCCGTACCAACACCCAGACCACCTACGGCAGCGTCACCAAGGTCTTTCACTGGTTGACCGCCCTGTTGATCCTCACGGCCTTCCCGCTGGGCATCCTTGCCAATGGCGCACCCTTTGCCACCGGCAACGAAATCGCACAAAAGGCATGGCTGTTCTCGCTGCATAAAACCGTCGGGGTTACGATCTTTTTCACCGCCCTTGCCCGTATCCTCTGGGCGATCAGCCAGAAAAAACCCGCGGGCCTGCACTCTGATAATAAACTGGAAACATTTGCCGCCGAGGCGATCCACTGGCTGCTCTACATCTCGATGTTGATGGTTCCCCTGTCAGGCTGGCTGAACCATGCGGCCAGCGTCGGCTTTGCCCCGATCCTGTGGCCATTCGGCCAATCCCTACCCCTTGTTCCGAAATCCGAAGCCGTCTCCGCCTTCTTCTCGGGTGGCCACTTTGTATTCACCAAACTGCTGCTGGCCTCGGTCGCACTGCACGTCGCGGGTGCGTTGAAACATCTGGTGATCGACCGCGACCAAACCCTGCAACGGATGCTCCCGGGCCGTACAGACATCGCCGCCCTGCCCCCGCAAGCCCACAGTCGCACGCCCCTGCTGGCCGCGATCACTGTCTACGCCGTCGCCATCGGGATTGGCGCATGGATCGGGCTGGCCAAACCGGCCGAGACCACCGCCGCCCCGCAACTGGCCTCTGTTACCAGCGACTGGGCCGTCAGCGACGGCACGCTGGCCATCAGCGTCAGCCAGTTCGGCAATGACCTCACCGGCACATTCACCGACTGGACCGCCGCCATCAGCTTTGATCCCGAAACCGGAACCGGCACCGTCGATGTCACCGTCAACATCGCCAGCCTGACCCTCGGATCACTTAGCTCGCAAGCCCTTGGGGCTGACTTCTTTGACGCCACGGCCCACCCGACAGCCCGTTTCACTGCCGATATCGGCCCTATGGGCGATACCTACACCGCCACAGGCACCCTGACGGTCAAAGGGATCAAACAACCCGCCACCCTGCCCTTTTCACTCGAAATCACCGACGATACAGCCGTGATGTCCGGCCAACTGATCCTGAACCGGCTGGATTTCAGCATCGGGGCAAACATGCCGGACGAGGCATCGCTGAAATTCCCCGTTGCGGTCAGCATTGATCTGACAGCAAGCCGTGGTGGCTCATAGGGTGGATATAATGGGTTTCTTTTAAGAGCAGCCTTCAGTTAAATCTGGGACGACCGCAATGTGGGACGAAGCTGACAATCGGGCAGCTGGAATTTTCAAAAATTCCGACATGGAAAATTGCAATTTTCCAACTCGTTTTCTTAAAAGAAAACGGTTCACGGGCCAACGCAAGGAATGTTCAATATGGGGCTCCACGCGGTCATTTATCAAATTCTGCTAACGTAATGTTAATAGGCCGCCCCAAATTCAGGGCGACCTGTAATATTCATAGATATTCAGTTGGATCACTCGGCCTTCATCGCCTCGATCGAGATCATCACATCCAGCTCATCTCCAACGAATGGCGCGAACTTGCCAACCTCGAAATCACTGCGCAGCAGCTTGGTTGTGGCGTTGAACCCCAGCCACGGTTTACCGGCCATCGGATGCTCGCCGTTCTGGTTCAGAACCGCGTCCAGCACCACCGACTTGGTAACCCCGTTGATCGTCAGATCACCGGTGATTTTCGCAGTGGCATCCCCCGTCACCTCGATTGCGGTCGAGGTAAAGCTGACAATGCTATCGTCACTGGCATTGAAAAAATCCGGCGACATGAAATGTTCAAACCGTTTTTCCCAACCCGTCAGCATGGATTTCAGCGGCATCGAGACCGTAACGGATGACGCGTCAGGCGCATCCGCATCGAACATGATGTCACCCTCGAACCCCGAGAACATGCCCCAGGTGGTCGAGAAGCCAAGGTGGTTGTAAGAGAAAACGATTTGGCTGTGACTGGCGTCCAATACGTATTTTTCCGGCGCACTATAGGCTGTGGTTGCGGTCACGGCGGCGATGGCAGCGGCTATTAATGTAGTTTTCATCTGAGTTTCCCATTTACTGTTTGCAATGGGTCCCAGTGTCGGCGCTGCGCGGCTTTAGGGCAATATGCTATGGTTCAACAGTTTGTGTTCGCAAATGAACAGCATCGGCGCGCTGAATCTACACCGCAATCAGGTAACCATTTCTGGCTTGATCACACCCTGCGCCCCGCTCTTGATAAATCCGCGATTTTCCATGGCACGGATCGGCGCTTTCTTGCCCAAGATATCATAGGCCAACCGATCCCGAAGGCGGGTCAGATGTTCCTCATAATCAATGGCAACCTCGATTGCCTGTGCCGAATCCGCCAGACGCAACATAAGACGCGACTTGCCGTGTTCAGTGGTCGCACGGTCAATAAATACCGCGTCGATTTCCCCGAACTTTGTCCGGCTTAGAACCCGTGCATTGCCTTGTCTGTTGCGCAATGCCTCGCGCAATTCCGACCGCGTCAGATCTACCTGAAACTCGTTGTCGGTGCCGTGCGAGGCAAACCAGACCAGCGTTGTGCCCACAATCCCCATCACCGTGGATATCCCCAGCTTGAAGCCGAGTATGTCCGATGAAATAGCCGACCCCGGCAATGTCCAGAACCCGAATGCTGCAAACAATAACGAAACACCGACAAAAGCCGCCGTCCATTGCATCAATATCGCCAATGTCCGGTCGCAGTTTTGGCAACGCAGAATATACCCCCAATAGGTTTCATCCGCTGATACCGATGGTTCGCGTGCGTTTTTTTCTGCGAACTCTTTATTATTGGCAATTGCGTTCATTGTTTTTCCTCCAAGGCTCTTCTTATAGTTGTATGTCGCAGCCAAAATTGACAAAACTTGGGCACGGGTGGTTCATTTTGGCGGCTTGCCCGCTGATCCC
The DNA here is from genome assembly GCA_022712735.1 of Marinosulfonomonas sp. The sequence goes on from JAFLKA010000081.1 coordinate 3,005, forward strand.
GCGTCACCCAGCTTGTCGCAATCCCTACCCAATGTGGCTTGCATCATAGGCCCAGCGATGTATAAGGCGGCTTCCTTGTCGCATAATTTGCAAACCAGCGTAGTCTCTCGTGGGTGGGTCGTGGCAAGGGTTTGGCCCACGCTTTGAAATACGCTTTGATATGAATTGGAGTATACATGCCACTATATGAGCATGTGATGATTGCGCGTCAGGA
>JAFLKA010000082.1 GCA_022712735.1 Marinosulfonomonas sp.
AGCATGTGTGCCCTATGACAGATGCCCCCACAGGTGAAAAGCTTTCAAACCCGAATATAGCGCTTTATTGCCCATTCCAGTGCGAATAACACCTTGTAAGCACCGCCCACCCCGTCTATTTTTCGCACAATACCGCTATTCACAATCAAAGGATCAAAGTTATAGCCCCCAGAACTCACAATGCCCCGCCACAGCGCGACACTGGCCCTCGCGTAAATGAACGCATCACTTCCAATGAAATCCGGCTGATCGGAGCTGATGGTGAAAACGCAGGGGTTGTAACCCCGGCGCGTGCCATGGTCATGGCAGATGATGCCGGTCTGGATCTGGTCGAGATATCGCCCAACGCCAATCCGCCTGTGTGCAAGATCATGGATTTTGGTAAGTTCAAATATGAACAACAAAAGCGCGAATCCGAAGCCCGCAGAAAGCAAAAGATCATCGAGGTCAAAGAGGTCAAGTTCCGCCCCAACACAGACACGCATGATTATGATGTGAAAATGCGCAATGTGTTCAAGTTTCTGGCCAATGGCGACAAGGTGAAAATCAGCCTGAGGTTTCGTGGCCGCGAAATGGCACACATTAATCTGGGCCGCGAATTGCTGGAACGGGTGGCCGAAGACGTCAAGGATGTCGGCAAGGTCGAAAGCATGCCCAAGATGGAAGGCCGCCAGATGATCATGATGATCGGGCAGATGCCGAAGTAGACGCAAATTCTTTCAAAGAATTTGGTAAGAAAATTTGAAATTTTCTTGGACAGATCGCAAGGCCCCGTCAATATTGAGCGGCCTTGCGAATTTCACGCAACCGCGCGATCGCCTTTCCACCATTTCCATGCATCAGGGTAATCAAACGCAAGCGACACCAGATCAACAGCCAACAGCAGCCAGATATAGGTTTGATACCCCCCCTGCACCCACGGGCTGCCCAGATTTGTCAGCAGGATAATCACCAGCGGCGTCCAGATCAGAAGATGCGGCAGCGCCATCGCTTTGGACAACCCGCGCTCTTTGATCATGATAAACAGGTTTGGCGTCATGCCGCCAATCGCAAGGGCCGCAATCAGCAGACCGGCGGGCTGATATACAAACAGGATCGACGCCATGTTGACCGGCACAAGGATCAGCCCGACCCAGACCTGCACCCACAATGGAAGTGCGCGAAAACTGCGCCAGATGTCTTGTATTAAGTCCATGTGATCCCCCTGAATTGTCGCTCACAATACGAATCTGCATACAGCCTTACAACTGTGTTTTATGTAAACACTGCGTGATTTGCGCCATGATTGATATGGCAATCTCAGCTGTGGATCTGGAACCAATATTCAGGCCGACAGGCCCGTGGATGCGAGCAATCTGCGTTTTATTAAATCCCGCATCCTCCAGCCGCGCCACGCGTTTAGCATGGGTGCGGGTCGATCCAAGGCAACCGATGTAAAACACATCCGAGCGTAGCGCCGTGATGATTGCGGGGTCATCAATTTTGGGATCATGCGACAGGGTGACGACAGCAGTGCGTGCGTCCAGCCCTTGGGCGTTCAATGCCTCGTCCGGCCACTCATCAATGATCTGCTCGCTCGGAAACCGCGTTTTTGTTCCGAATGTCGAACGCGGGTCTATCAGCACAGGCGCATACCCCGCCAGTCGCGCCATCACTAACAGGGGTTGCGCGATGTGCACCGCCCCGACCACGATCAGTTTCAAAGGCGGGTTGTGGATGGCAATGAACTCTTCACCCTCAAAACCGGACCTATCGGCGGCGAACCGGTCAGGGTATGCGCTGGCCTCGGCCAAGCCTCGCATTTGCGCCTCAGGATTGACCACATAGGCAACTGGTATTCTGGCGGCACGTGCCGCCACCAGATCGGCCAGCATCGCCTCTGGCATCACTGCCCCCACCGGCTCAATCATCACGCGGATACGCCCGCCACAGGCCAGACCCACCGCAAATGCCTGATCATCAGACACCCCGAACTCCATCATCCGCGGCTTGCCATCTTCCAGCGCATCCTGCGCTTCGACAATCACCGCGCCCTCGACACACCCACCGGACACCGACCCCGCAATCTCGCCATCCCCCGCTATCGCCAACTGGCTGCCCACGGGGCGCGGGGCGGACCCCCATGTTTCGACCACAGTGGCCAATACCGCCCCACGCCCGGCGCGGTGCCACGTTAGGGCGGTTTCGGGGATGTCGTCAAAGTGGTGCGTCATGCGTGGCGGGTGATCCTTAGGGTGAAACAATTGTTGGTGGCGGAGCGTGCATCAACATAGGCAACCTTTGGGGCCAAAAACAAGGTTGCGCAGTAGGTTTCGATATCAGCCGTCTGGGTGATTTGCCCCGTGCCATAAATAATCCGGTTGTCCGCGCCATAAGCCTTTAACAGACATTCTGCGCGACTGGCCAACACCGGCGGCAGGCCATCACCCGCATAGGGCGCACAATCGCCGCACAAAAAGATCGGGCCGGTTTCGGCATAGGGCTGCGGGTCAGGGAACGGACGCGCCGCCATGATCAGCATCTCTGCCCCCTTTGGGATGTCGCACAAACAATGGCGACACGGATTGCCACCACCGTCCGATATGGCCCGTTCGGCAGGTAGGCCATAAGCATCAGGGCCGCCAGCGCGGATATTGGCAACCCAGTCGGGGTCATAAGGGTGATAGGTCAGGGTCATGGTGTTTCCTTTCAGGTTCATAGGGCAATCCCTATCCATGCCCTGCCCCATCAGCGACCCGAATGATGCTACAAAGCATGTCTCGTTTAATTGTAATCATCTGGCACTCCGAACGCATTTGCGAGCAAACGCTGCCTCAGGGTGCCAGATGATTGAAACGAATCTAGTTGAGCGAGACACGCTCTAAACAAAAAAGAGCCGCAAGGTTTCCCCTGCGGCCCAATTCATCCGTGAGTGGATTGTTATTTATTCAGCCGGAACCGCATTTGATGGCGCATCGCCACCAACCAACCTGTTCGGCAGGATAAAGGCCACGATGATCATCACAACGCCCAGCGCTATGCCGACCAAATCGCCTTGCAGCGCGGTGATGCCCTCGTATTTCGCACCGGGAACTGTGCCCAGTGTCACCTTGCCGCCCATGATCTTGTCCATCAGGAACGTGCCTTCGATCGAGGCATAGCTGATCATATAGGCCGCAGCGCCCAGCAGGCCGCCCGCGATAAAGAACAGCGCGTCTTTGCGCCCTGAGGCCGCAGCGGTAACGGATGTGCCCGGACAAAAGCCGGAAAACGCCCAGCCAAAGCCCATGATCAAACCACCGACAAACACGCCGACATAGGCGGTTTTGACCGACATGTGGCCAACATCGACCAGACCGGTCATTTGGCCCGCAAACATTAGAACCGATCCAACGCCGATGGCCATCAGGATGGTTTTTGCCAGATGCAAATTGGTCAGGTTCAGCATTTTAACGATCTTGTTGGGGTTTGTAGCCCCCGTGCGGTCCAGAACGAACCCGAACGCAGCACCAATTACAATTGCTAGAAAAATAGTCATGATCTAACCCTTCCTGAACATAATCATGGCGGTCGGGATCGCGGCCCCGAATGCGCCCAGCGTAAAGATGTAGCCTGACAGTGACGTCTGCATCATCCCCGACATCATGTGACCGGATGAACAGCCCCCCGCCAGACGCGCACCAAAGATCACGATGAATCCACCGATGAACGCACCGACATAGCGTTTGGCAACACTGTCACCGAAATTCGCCGACCAAATTGCAGGCACGCGGCGCTCCTTTAGGCTTTTGCTGCGACCCACACCGGACACAGCCGCGCCAATCATCATCGCAACCACAAAGATAAAGCTGTAGTTCAGCGGGTTGGCGACGGCTTTGGCGTATTTGCCATTCGATTTGGCCAGATAGGCGTTGGTCGATGTGTAACCCTCTTCGGTTTTCACAACCAGTTCGGCGTTGATCGCATCGCCAATGATCCCGTCCAGAATAACGAACTGCGTCGAGACCCCGATCGGTTTAACAAGGAGCACGGCAAGGAAGAACACAACGCCCAGCGCAACCCCTCCTAATTTCCAGTCCAATGTCATGATATTTTCCTTTGTTGTCATTACGTATTCAATATCTTGCATATGTCTGATTGAACTATCCTTGTCAAGCCCTTGATCCTATGGACTCGCTGATAATTTACCGCCCGCCACAGGGTTAATAACGTCCTGAAAATGCCTTAATAATATGGGATAAAACCTATCAATCGTCGAAACGTAACTTGTACTTGCCCTAACCGGTGAAAACTTAACGAGTAAAAACATGGCCGATACCCTGCTTGGTGGCATCATTATCAATGATAATATTGGTCGACCCGAACGGGGCGTCCAATTATGATACCGATGACAATGGTACGGCCGCCGCGACAGACGAATATGTCGAATTGCTCAACACATCCACAACAGATATTGACATATCGGGGCTGCAATTGTGGGATCAGGGCGTGGGAAACTGGTTCACCTTCCCACCCGGCACGATATTGCAACCCGGCGGGCATGCTATGGTTATGTCTGGCGTTCAGGCGGGCGGCAGCCTTCCGACCGGCGGGCCCGATGATTTGTTCTTTGAGGCTGGTCGCGGATCGGCCCTGATCAATAACGGCGGCAACAATGTCGTTCTTTATGATCCAGCGGGCGATGAATATATCTCGGCCACCTTTAATGGTGATGCACTGGATGATCCGACCGCCACCTATTCAGGTTTTTCCGCCACCGCCACGCAATCGGGCACAGGGTAAAAAGCTGCGCGAACTGATCATGCGGCATCATAAAAACAGCAAGCCTTTAGCTGTGCGCCGACTACACTAACGCCGGTGCGCAGGGTGATAACTGCCGCTTGCCCTAACCCTCCGGCCCTGCGCAAGATATCACCATGAGCAATCAATGGCGAAATCGGGCAATGGCCATGGTGGCAGCAAGCCTCGGGGCGGTTGTGTTCCTCATCACCAATCTGCCGCTGCCCTTATTGCTAGGCCCAATGGCAGGCTGTCTGCTGTTCGCGCTGGCGGGCGCGCGGCTTGAGGGGATGGGCACATTCGGCATCGTCATGCGCACCTTTCTGGGGGTGGTGATCGGGTCAACCGTCACACCCGACCTGATTGCTGAATTGCCCACCTACGGCCCGACCCTGCTGGCCATCCCGCTGTTTGTGCTGGCCATCGGCGTTGTCGGCTATCCGTTCTTTCGCTGGGGCATGGGGTTTAACCACGCCACGTCGTTCTATTCGGCCATGCCCGGCGGTTTGCAGGATATGCTGATTTTTGGCGAGGAGGCGGGCGGCGATGTGCGGGCGATGTCGCTGATCCACGCCACCCGTGTGCTGGTGATCGTATCGGTCGCACCCTTTGTGCTGGCGCATCTATACGATCTGGACCTGACCCGCGCCCCCGGTGTGCGGGCCAGCACCCTACCCGTCTCGCAAATCGTCCTTATGATCGCTGCGGGCATCATCGGCTGGCGACTGGCCCTGCGCGTCAACCTGTTTGGCGCCTCGATCCTTGGCCCGTTGATATTAAGCGCTATTCTGTCCCTAACCGGCATTATCCAGTCCCGCCCCCCTGCCGAAATGATCTGGGCGGCGCAGTTTTTCATCGGTATTGCTGTGGGGTCGAAATATTCCGGCATCACCGCGCGTGAAAT
>JAFLKA010000415.1 GCA_022712735.1 Marinosulfonomonas sp.
CAACAAACTGCTCGGCTAATTCGCGCATGCTGTTCACGTCATAGACATCAATGTCAAAATCATCTGGCGCGGTGCCATCATCAAACTGATAGCCACATTCGCCAACTGCCAAAATGACTTGCCGTTTTTCCCATTCTTCCCATTCGTCGATGATTTCAAAGAACCGTGCAAAGTTTACTTGGTTCAAGCCAATCGCTTTTGCCAGATCGCAATCAATGAACTCGCCTTCAATGAACTGGATTTCAAATTCTTCAACAGGGTCGCCGTATTCGTTACGCAAGGCGTTCGCGTTCTTTTTGTATTCTTCCGCTGTTTCAAAATAAAAGCCTGTAGCTGAAATATCGTAGGGTTGTGCATATAGCTGTGTCATCTTTCTTTTCTCCAATTAATCAAGGGTTTCGCGTGTGAAACCTTGCTTCCGGCGAGGATGGAGATGGGAGGGGACAAGGAAAATCGATGCGGATGGTGCGGGCGCAACGCAGTGAGCCTCGGTCGCGTCTATTTTACTTGTGGGGAGAAAGAGGCAAAGTCTCTGGCTTCCCCAACATTTTGAAGAAAATGAGCCGTAAGGCACTGCTATACCTGTCAGGGATAGTCACCCGAATGGGCCGAAACCACTGCTGGGTTCGGTGGAGCAAAGCGAAATATAGCCCGCCCGGACAGCAAGTTCTGGATAATCTGTAATTTATAGAGACTTACCTAGATTTTCACGCATCCGAACTCTACACTTATAGTTGCAAATAAGTTTTTTAAGTCGTGAATTTACAGGAGCCAATTTTGAAAATCAGTTTCGTTGAAGTACAGAATTTTCGAAAACTAAAATCTGTTCGAATAGATTTTGACAATCAGACGACAATTTTTGTCGGAGCCAATAATAGCGGAAAAACGTCAGCAATGCTTGCCTTGCGGTACTTCCTACTGTCGGCAAAAACAAACGAGCCGAAAATCAATTTTCGTGACATTACAATCGAAAACTGGGGTGGTATTGATAAGATAGGTTGCGACTGGGAAGAAGGCATTGAACCAACTGAAAACCTGATGTCATTATTGCCAGCACTAGATATATGGTTAGATGTCCCTCTTTCTGAAATCCATCATGTAGTTCATATTCTTCCCACAATCGACTGGAGCGGCGGTTTACTGGGTGTCAGGCTTCAATACCAACCAAAGAAAATGGAACAATTAAAAGCCGACTATTTGGTGGCTCGTATTAGAGCGCAAGACGCGATTAAAACTGCTTGTGAAAAGAATGACAAATACACGTTAAAACAATGGCCTGAATCATTAAGTGACTATCTAAGTAAACGATTGCATAGCCATTCTGAAATTGAGTCATATCCGCTTGATCCGTCAAGATACCTAGAGCCGGATCAAGGCGTGGCCGCTCCACAAATATTGAGCGAAGAAATTCCACCACTTGAGAAAAATCCATTCAAATCTTTGATCAAGGTAGATCGGATTGATGCTCAAAGGGAATTTTCAGATGCTGGTGATCAGAGGAGTTCCTTAAAGGATTCAGATGGCAACGACATAGGCGGACGAAGTTACAAGCGAAAGTTATCCGTCCAGCTTAGGGAATACTATGATCGCCATATCAACCCTGATAGCTCTGAGAAAGAACTTAATGATGATGACCTTGAAGCACTGGTATCCATTCAAAAGGCAGAGGTTTCTTTTGATAGTCGGTTAAAGACGGGGTTTTCCTCAGCCTTTAAAGAGCTTGAGGAACTGGGATACCCAGGAATTACCAACCCAAAATTGTCGATCAATACGCAACTTCGCGCAACTGACGGCCTCAAACATGGCTCTGCTCTTCAATACGAGATTGCTGACCCCAGTGGAAATGGGACGCAACCACTTCGGCTGCCAGACAACTATTCAGGGCTTGGATACCAAAACTTGATTTCCATGACATTTCAGTTGATGGGGTATCGTGATGAATGGATGCGCGTTGGAAAAACGGAATCAATTTCTCTAGACAGTACTGCGATTGAGAAAATTCAGCCGTTGCATCTCGTTTTAGTTGAAGAACCTGAGGCACATTTGCATGCACAGGTTCAACAAGTTTTCATCAAAAAAGCATATGAGCTGCTAAGAAACCACGATGACCTAAGAAAGCCCGCCGATCCCAAAACACCAGGTCGGTTTTCCACACAGCTAGTAATCACAACGCATTCCAGCCATGTGGCACACGAAGCTGATTTCTCATGTTTGAGATATTTTCGACGTAGGCGCGCGCTATCACATGCCCATGCCCCAACCACAACCGTTGCCAACTTATCGACGGTCTTTGGAGCAGGCGATGAAACTTCCAGATTCGTAGCAAGATATCTAAAGGCCACGCACTGCGATCTATTTTTTGCTGACGCCGCAATCTTTGTTGAAGGGCAAGCCGAACGAATTCTAGTTCCACAATTTATCCGAAACCATTTCCGCGACTTGAACCGTCGTTACATCACGTTACTTGATGTCGGCGGAAGCCATATCCAGAGATTTAAGCCATTGGTTGATGAGCTCGGAATAACGACGCTAATTATTAGCGATTTGGATGCTGCATTAAAAACCAAAGTAACGGACAAAAACGGTGTTGAAAGAACTGTTTCCAAGGGAGTTTCTCCCGCCTTAAACATGAAGCAAATCACTACAAACTCAGTATTGAAAAGCTGGCACCCAAAACTTGAAAGCATTGATGAACTATCTGCGTTGAAAGAGGGTGAACATATTTCTGAACCGGATGGTGAATGCCCGTTATACGTCGCATTTCAAAAGCCAATAACAATAAATGAAGGCACCGCCCAAAGTGACACTCTAATTCCTCGAACATTTGAAGATGCGCTAGTTTACTCGAATATGGATACACTTGCCGGAATTACCGGGTCATCGATTAGCAATAAAATAAGGAAAGTCGTAGAGGAAAACTTATCTGGAGAAGATTTGCAAAACCGACTTTTTGATTTGCTCAAAGGTTCTGAGAAAGCCGCATTTGCCTTAGATTGCTTATTTATTGAACCGCCTTTGGAACTTGTTCCACCAAAGTACATCCACAATGGCCTAGCGTGGCTTCAAGCATTTTTAACGGAAACGGCTTCTGATGTCGTATCGGTGCCAAGTGATGAATAGGCCTCTGATAGAATTAGGGCCAGCCGACACAGATGCTGAAGTTGATGCCGAAATCACCCGCTGCCTAAATCCGGACAGTCCGAAAAGTTTTTTCATGTATGCGGGTGCTGGTTCTGGCAAAACGTACTCCTTAGAAATTGCTCTTAGGAAGTTTAGCGAACAGTATGGTCCAAAATTCACCCGGAACGGACAACGAATTGCAATCATCACATATACCAATGATGCTCGCGATGAAATTATGTCCCGCGTTGCAAGACGACACGGTGAAAGTAATGCCTTGTTTGAAATTTCGACAATTCATAGTTTCTGCTGGTCTCAAATTCACAATTTTCATTCCGACATGCAAAAATGGTTTCTTGCAAAAATCCCCAGCGAATTAGCGGAACTAGAAGAAAAGCAACGTAAGGGGCGCGCAGGAACAAAAGCGGCCCTAGATCGAGAGCGTAGCATTGCTCAAAAGACCGAAATGCTGGAATGGCTGTCGAAGCCTCGTGAGTTCACTTACAACCCAAACGGAATTAACATCGGAAAAGCGTCAGTATCTCATGCCGATGTGCTCAAGATTACAGCCGAATTCATTTCAGCAAAACCATCTATGCAGGCTGTCCTAATTAACCAATTCCCCTTCCTGCTAATTGACGAAAGCCAAGATACCAGCAGAGTCCTAATAGATGCTTTTTTTGCACTTGAAAAAGCACATCAAGGTCAATTTGCCTTAGGTCTATTTGGTGACATGATGCAGAGAATTTACGCAGATGGGAAGCCAGACTTAGGTAAAGAAATACCTGAAAGTTGGTCTACCCCTCTTAAACGGATGAACCATCGGAGCGCACGTCGCATCGTTGATCTTGGTAACTCCATTAGACGTGGTGCCGATACAAACAATCAAGATCAGATGGCGCGTGACGACAGTTCCCAAGGCCATGTTCGTCTGTTTGTTGTACAATCTGAAAACACCGATAGACAAGTTGTCGAACAGTTGGTGCGCAAAAAAATGGTTGTGATCGCAGGGGATGATGACTGGGACAGCGAAGACGTAAAGACACTGACTCTAGAACATCATATGGCTGCTGCAAGGATGGGATTTGAGGACATTTTCCAAGCACTCGATAAAAGCAGCACTCTTTCCACGGGGTTGCGAGATGGCAGTTTAGCAGGTGTTAAATTCTTCTCTCACTTTATTCAACCGCTACTGGATGCGCATAAAGGTAGCGAAAAATTCAAACTGATGGCACACCTGAGAGAAGCCAAATCACCTCTATTATCTGCTGAAGCATTGAAAAATTCAGTGGACACAGATCAGCCCCTAAAGGGCGTTCAAAACGCAGTTGCAGCCGTAGCCCAACTAATTTCAAATAGCAAACCACCAACATTCTTGGATGTGTTGCAATGCGTCTCAGAAAACAGACTTTTTGATATACCTGACAGTTTGAAACCGTTTTCCACAAAACAGAAAGCTGAAGAAAATTCAGATGAAGAAACCGAAAGCACTACTCTGACTGCATGGCGAGAATTTTTGGAATCCCCATACTCTCAGATAATTCCGTATTCTTCTTACGTGTCAAACAAGGGAGAGTTCGGCACGCATCAAGGAGTCAAAGGGTTAGAATTCGACCGCGTTCTTGTTGTAATAGACGATAATTCTGCTCGAGGTTTTTTATTCAATTACAACAAGGTTTTTGGCGCTGAGGACTTATCGGACAGGGATCGTAAAAACGTGTCTGAAGGGAAAGAAACTGGAGTAGATAGAACCAAACGGCTACTATATGTTACTTGCACACGTGCCGAAAGAAGCCTCGCCCTTGTTGTTTACACAAGTTCACCTGATGCCTTAATTTCCGGAGCAATAAGGCAAGGATGGTTTGAGGCAGATGAAATCGAGAAACTATAGAAATATCCAACCCTATTTCTGGGGGATGAAACGGGGGACGCAGCGCCCCCTTTCCAAGAAGGTGCGGTGTCATACACCCGCACACATCTTGCAGTATGTATCTTCTATTTCTGCTACCCATTTTGATACTTTACCGTATTGGAATCAAAGTAACCATCCACCAGGTTTCATCGTAAGCGTTGCCCCGCTCCCACCTAGGCCTTAAAACCCCACGGCAGCAGGTCTTCAATGTCACTTTGTTTGTGGCCGTTGACGATGGCGGTGAGGATCCCGGAGATGTATCCGTGCGGTTCCACGGCATTCAGTTTGC
>JAFLKA010000234.1 GCA_022712735.1 Marinosulfonomonas sp.
GAACAAAGTGATCACCCCGCACCCCTCTTTCCGCCTGTTCGCCACCGCCAACACTGTTGGTCTGGGTGACACCACGGGGCTGTATCACGGCACACAACAGATCAACCAAGGCCAGATGGACCGCTGGTCACTGGTGGCGACGCTGAACTACCTATCACATGACGCGGAAACCCAGATCGTACTGTCAAAAAACCCTGTCTACAACAACGACAAGGGCCGCAAAATCGTCAGCCAGATGGTGACAGTTGCCGACCTGACCCGCACCGCGTTTATGAACGGCGATCTGTCCACCGTGATGTCGCCGCGCACGGTGATCACATGGGCACAGAACGCCACCATTTTCCGCAATGTCGGTTACGCCTTTCGCCTGACATTCCTGAACAAATGCGATGAGTTGGAGCGCCAGACGGTTGCCGAATTCTACCAGCGCTGTTTTGATGAAGAGCTGCCGGAGAGTGCGGCGAGTATGAGTATGGGATGAGAATTCGCAAACTTCTCACAATAATTGGATTAGGCCTCCTACCTGAAATTTCATATGGGGAGGTTGCCATTAACGACAGGTGGGCACCGACTGACGCCGTTGCGGAAATTGATGCCAGATGCGCGGGTCTCTACCTTGCACTAGAAAAACTAAGTATGACTGGCGAAACCGGAAACGCAGAAAGTTATCGCGAATCTGCCGCGCTTTTTGCTGGCTTCGCAATAAAATCTACTATGACAAACGATCATCTACCCCAAGGCAAAGCCGAAGAATTGATGGTCCCGATTGTAAAGCGAAGTCTTAAAATCTATTGGGAACTCCTTATGCGGGTTAGTGAGTCTCCAGAGGATGTTGATCCCATGCTTGACTCAGACATACATTTTTGCCTTGATCGAGGCGAAGCCTACGCAAATGGCCAATTACCATGAACAAACCCACTGACAACCCAGCCGACCCGTTCAAAAAGGCCCTCGCCGAGGCCACCAAGGTGATGGCGGATGACCCCGAGCTGTCGGTCAGCTTTACCGTGGACCCTCCGGGCGCCACACAAGATACGGTGCGCTTGCCGCAGGTGTCCCGCCGGATGACCCGCGACGAGGTTATGCTGGCCCGTGGCACCGCGGATGCGCTGGCGCTGCGTCACAAGCATCATGATCTGGCCACTCACGCGCGGTACGCCCCGCAAGGCGAGTTGGCGCGCGGTATTTACGAGGCAATGGAACATGCTCGTTGCGAGGCGGTGGGGGCGCGCGATATGCCCGGCACCTTGGGCAATATCGACGCTAAAATTGCGGCGGAGGCCGATAAGCGCGGTTACGTGCAGATCACCGAACAATCCGAAGCGCCAATGGCTGCCGCCGCCGGATATCTGGTGCGCCATCTGGCGACGGGGCGTGATTTGCCCGCTGGTGCGCAGAATGTGATGGCGCTATGGCAGGACTTCATGACCGAAAAGGCCGGCGGGACGCTGGACGGGTTACAAGACACGCTGGCGGATCAAAAACAGTTCGCCAAATTCGCCCGCCAAGTGATTGCCGATCTGGGATACGGCGACCAGTTGGGCGATGATCCCGATATGGAGGATGATCAGTCAGACGATCAGGCCGAGGAATCTGACGAAGAAGAGGAAAATCCTGACAGTCAGGGCAGCGAGGACGAGCAGGAAGATGCTGACGCCAGCCCCGAGCGCTCGCAAGACGAGCAACAGGACCAAAGCCAAGCCCAAGTGTCGATGGACGACATGGCCGATATGGAACAGGGCGACGAGGCCGAATTGCCCGAGGGTGACGCCCCGATGGAGCCGCCGCCGCCTGCGCCGGTGTCCGAGGCTGACCCGAACTACGAAGTGTATTGCACTGATTTCGATGAGGAAATCCGCGCCGAGGATTTGGCTGAACCGGCCGAGCTGGAGCGCCTGCGGGCCTATCTGGATCAGCAGCTGGAGCCCCTGAAGGGTGCCGTGTCGCGCCTAGCAAACAAGTTGCAGCGCCGTTTGCAGGCCCAGCAAAACCGCAGTTGGGAATTTGATCTGGAAGAAGGCACACTGGATGCGGGCCGTCTGGCGCGGGTGATTGCCAACCCGACGACGCCACTGTCGTTCAAGCAGGAAAAAGACACCGAGTTTCGCGATACTTGCGTCACGTTGCTGATTGATAACTCCGGCTCGATGCGGGGTCGTCCGATTTCCATCGCCGCGATTTGCGCCGATGTTCTGGCCCGCACGCTGGAGCGCTGTCAGGTCAAGGTCGAGATTTTGGGCTTTACCACGCGGGCGTGGAAGGGCGGGCAATGTCGTGAAAAATGGCTGGGGTCGGGCCGCGACCAGACCCCGGGGCGTTTGAACGATCTGCGCCATATCATCTATAAATCCGCAGATGCGCCGTGGCGTCGGGTGCGGCCCAATCTGGGGCTGATGATGAAAGAGGGCCTGCTAAAGGAAAACATCGACGGCGAGGCGCTGGAGTGGGCGCATCGGCGCATGGTGGGCCGTCCTGAATCGCGCAAAATCCTGATGGTGATTTCAGATGGGGCACCGGTGGATGATTCAACCCTGTCGGTTAACCCCGCAAATTATCTGGAAAAACACCTGCGCGATGTGATCGGCATGGTCGAAAAACGCAAGCTGGTTGAACTGCTGGCAATCGGCATCGGCCATGACGTGACGCGCTATTATGAACGCGCCGTGACCATCACCGATGTGGAGCAATTGGCAGGGGCAATGACCGAACAACTGGCGTCCTTGTTTGACAGTGATCCACGCGCACGGGCGCGAGTGATGGGAATGAAACGGGCCAGCTGACGCTGGACTTTATTCTTGATGCCTCCGGCAGAGGTATTTTCAGCAAGAAGAAGGGCAAGGGATGTTTCAGAGTTTTGAGGTGGCATCAAGGCCCGAGGATGGGCCCGCGCGGTTGGCACTGTTGCGCCGCGAGATAGCGCGTGAGGGGCTAGACGGGTTTCTAGTGCCGCGTGCTGACGCGCATCAGGGTGAATATGTCGCCCCTTGTGACGCACGGCTGACTTGGTTGACGGGGTTTACTGGATCGGCGGGGTTTTGCGCGGCTCTGGTGGATCAGGCGGGTGTTTTTGTCGATGGGCGCTATCGGACGCAGATCAAATCGCAGGTCGATCTGGCGCATTTTACGCCGGTGGATTGGCCCGAAGTGAAGCTGGGTGAATGGTTGAAAAAGGCTATGCCCAAGGGTGGCAAAGTCGGGTTTGATCCGTGGCTACACACCGCAGAAGAGATTGGAAAGCTGGCAGGTAGCGGTGTTACGCTGGTGCCCGTAGCAAATCTGGTCGACCGTATATGGGCAGATCGCCCCGCCAAACCCTGTGGCAAGATTGTTGGCCACCCTATTGAGTTTGCTGGTGAAGCGTCTGGTGACAAGCGTCGTCGCATTGCCGCAGATATGGGCGCGGAGGCCACGGTTCTGACGTTACCCGACAGCATTTGCTGGCTACTGAATATCAGGGGCAGCGACATCGAGCGCAATCCGGTCGTGCAGGCGTTTGCCATTTTACACAGCGATGGGCGTGTGGTGCTGTTTACAGATACGACCAAGGCACAAGGGCTGGATATCGAGGTGCAGGAATGGGATGCATTTGGGGCCGCACTTGGCGCATTAAAGGGCATTGTGCGGGTTGATCCGGCAAGTGCCCCCAAGGCCGTGTTTGATATTTTGAGCGACGCGGGGGTCGATATCTCCAAAGAAGTTGATCCCTGCATCCACCCCAAAGCCCGCAAGAACGCGGTCGAGATTGCCGGCGCACGCACCGCGCATTTGCGCGATGGTGTGGCGATGGTGCAGTTTTTAGCATGGCTGGATGATGCAGCGCCCAAGGGCGGGTTGCACGAGATTGACGTGGTGCAAAAGCTGGAAGGGTTCCGGCGGGCAACAAATGCGCTGCGCGACATCAGTTTTGAGACGATTTGCGGCGCGGGACCAAACGGTGCGATCATGCATTACCGGGTGTCTGAGGACAGCAACCGCAAGATCAAAGCAGGTGAAATGCTGTTGGTGGATAGTGGTGGGCAGTATCAAGACGGCACTACTGACATCACAAGAACTGTGGCTGTTGGTGTGGTGGGGATTGAGGAAAAAACCTGTTTTACCCGCGTGTTGCAAGGCATGATTGCTATATCCCGAGTGCGTTTTCCCAAGGGGTTGGCGGGGCGCGATCTGGATCCTTTGGCGCGCTACCCCCTATGGCTGGTAGGGCAGGATTTTAACCACGGCACCGGACACGGGGTGGGATCATACCTGTCGGTTCATGAGGGACCACAGCGAATTTCGCGCATCTCCGATGTGCCGCTTGAGGTCGGCATGATCCTGTCCAACGAGCCGGGATATTACCGCGAAGGCGCGTTTGGTATCCGCATCGAAAACCTGATCGTGGTGCAGGATGCCCCTGCCCTGCAAGGTGCCGACAAACGCGATATGCTGGCGTTTGAAACACTGGCCTATGTGCCGATTGATCGGCGACTGATTATCACTGATATGCTCAGCACAGGCGAGCGGGATTGGCTGAATGCCTACCACGCCAAAACGCTTGAAATGCTGGGGCCATTGGTTAACGGCGATGTGCGTAACTGGCTAATTGCCGCCTGTGCACCTTTGTGACGTGCAATTCACGCCCAAGATGTGCTAGGGTCGCGTTTCACCAACACAAAAAGGGGCGCGCGCATGTCTGAACATATCAAAATCCACAAGGCTGACGGGAAATGGGTTGTGCGGGCTGGCGGCGCCATACTGGGCGAATCCAACCATGCGCTGGAATTGAACGAGGGCGACTATGCGCCGGTGATCTATTTCCCGCGCAAGGATATCGCGATGGCGTTTCTGGACACGAGCGAGCATTCCAGCCATTGCCCGCACAAGGGTGACGCCAGCTATTTCTCGATCCAGACCAAAAGCTCGGTTCTGGAAAACGCGGTGTGGTCGTATGAGGCCCCAACCGAGTCAGTGACGCGGATCAAAAGCTATCTGGCGTTTGATCCGGCGCTGGTCACGGTTGAGGAACTGTAAGGCCTAGTCGTCGGACCATCCTTCATCCACATGGGTGCCATCGCAAAACGGTTTGTTTTTCGACAGACCGCAACGGCACAGCACATATTCGCGCACGGTTTGGCCATCGGCCCAATAGGCGACCTCGATCGGCACATTTTTCACCCTGAAGGGCCCGTTGGCCTCGACTGAAATTTCGACCTCGTCGCTACACAGCGCATC
>JAFLKA010000083.1 GCA_022712735.1 Marinosulfonomonas sp.
AAAACACGGGTTTTCGGCAAGGCTAAGGCCCGCCAATCCACCCAGGATAAAGATGATCGGCATTTGGGCGCCAAGGAACGCTTGGGCCAGAACCAGAATAGCGACGTTGCGTTTGGCTGTGCCGTCATCGGTGTGCATAGAAATGTCAGTGCTCATGCCCTATCCCTTAGCGGGGAAGCAGGAGCAGGGGAAGCCCCGCAATTGTATCGCTACAGCATTTCAATCAGATGGGCGAAAGAGCCGCAGGTGGTGCCGTTGATCAGCCCGAAGCTGCCAAGGTCGTTGCCCTCTGCGTCTTTGGCGGTGAACAGCGGGGTGCCTTTGGCGGCTGTGGTGGTGGCGTAGTGAAATTCGTGCGTAGCGTATTTGCCGATGAACGGGCCGGATGTGGCGGTGACGGTGCGATACCCAAGGTGCAGTTTTCGGTTTGCGAAGGATGTGTCGAGTGGCAGGAGGCCCAGCATTTTGTGACTTACACCATCGGCGTCGGTCAGGGTGTTGCCCAGCGTCATGTAGCCGCCGCATTCGCCGTAAATCTGGGTGCCTTTGGCGGCGGCGGCCTGCATCGAGGTGCGGAAAACCTCGGCGGCAGATAGTTTTGCGGCATGCAGTTCGGGGTATCCACCGGGCAGGAAGATCAGATCGGCGTCAGGGGCCGGATCATCGGCAAGCGGCGAGAAGAAGCGCAAGCTCGCCCCGCCTGCACGCCAATCGGCCAGAAGGTGCGGGTAGGCAAAGGCAAAGGCCTGATCCTGCGCGATTGCGATGCGCTGTGCGGGTGGTTTTGGGCGTGCGGGTGGTGTGGTTGTGGGCAGGGCGCTGGCCAGCGCCATCAGCGCCTCCAGATCAATCGCGGCCTCGACCGCATCGGCGGCGCGGGTCAGGTAGGCATCCAGATCAGGGTGCTCGCCCGCTTGCACCAGCCCAAGGTGACGCGAGGGGTGCGTCAGCCCGTCTTGGCGGTAAACCGCGCCCAGAACCGGCAGGCCCAGCGGGATCAGCGCGCGGCGCAACATCGCCTCGTGACGCGGCGATCCGACGTTGTTCAGGATCACGGCGGCAACGTTTACATCGGCGTCATGGGCTTTGAACCCTGCGACCAGCGGGGCCACTGATTGCGCGGTTTTGGCAGCATCTACGATCAGCACCACGGGCAAGTTCAACTGGCGGGCCAGATCAGCGGTCGCCCCCTTGCCATCGGGTGGTGCGCCGTCAAACAGGCCCATCGCGCCCTCGATCAGTAGCATGCCATCGCCAGCAGCCAGCGCACGGATGCGCTGCGGTGACATGGCCCATGCGTCCAGGTTGGGGCAGGTCACACCGCACGCGGCCTCGTGAAACCGTGGATCGATATAATCTGGGCCGGATTTGGCCCCGCGCACAGGGATGTCGCGCCTAGAGAGCGCATGCAGGATGCCCAGTGTCAGGGTGGTTTTGCCCGCGCCCGAATTGGGGGCAGACAGGATCAGGCCGTTACCCATGTTGGCTCCTGTTCGAAAATGTGGCGCAAAGAAACAACGCGCCCGATGCAGATAATAGCGGGTGGGGTCATCGGGGTGGTGGTTAGGTCCTGTGCCACCGTTCCCAATGTGGTTTCCAACACCTGTTGCGTCGGCAGGCTGGCGTCGGTGACAATAGCGACAGGCACATCCACCCCGCGCCCCGCAGCGGTCAATGCCTCGGCAATCATCCCAATACGCTTTAGTCCCATATAGATCACGATCACCTTGGAAGCCTTTGAAACAGCAGCCCAATCAACGCTGTCACCATGACCGGTGACAAAGGTCACAGCCGTGTTTACATCGCGGTGCGTCACAGCAATACCAGCCGCCGCCAGCCCGCCGATGCCCGCCGAAATGCCCGGAATAACCCGAAATGGAATGCCGTGGGCGGCCAGAACTTGCGCCTCTTCAGCCCCGCGCCCGAACATAAAAGGATCACCGCCCTTTAGCCGCAACACCCGCTTGCCCGATTGTGCCAGCGTAACCAGCCGTTGCGAAATATCGGCCTGCGTCGCCGATTGCCCGCCGCGTTTGCCCGCATAGACCATTTCGGCCCCATCCCGCGCCAGCGCCAGTATATCCGCCCCGATCAACGCGTCATGCACCACCACATCGGCCTGCTTTAACGCATTCAACGCATGCAGGGTCAACAGACCCGCATCACCGGGGCCAGCCCCACACAGCCAGACGTGGCCAGCGGGGAATTTGGGCAAGGAAAGAGATTCGTTCATGCCTCCTTATGCACTGTGACGAGGCACTGGAAAAGCCGCTCCTTATTCCTGTCAATGTTCGTGGCAATATGCGGTATCGCCGCCCAATAAATATACACCTGCCATTGCTGTGAATAACTGGTCCAGATATCTTGGCAGCGCTTACATCATCGGGAATCGTCACCTGCCAAACCAAATAGAATCGCGGATTTGGCGCGTTGCATCCGCCATGCAACGATGCCCGTCAGTAACAGCACAAACAGTGTTGCAAAGAACGCGGGTGCAAACACGATATTGCGCACCGAACTGTTTATCGGCTGCATCGCGCCAATCGCAATTCGCGGGTCTGCCCCAGTCTGTTGCACCACGCGATATACTCAAGGCGCTGGGTCCAAAATTGCTTGGATTGCTGGTGAGCGAGCGGGCAATCGCGCTAAATCGCGCAGCGGCGGCGGATACAAGTGGCGAGCTGGGCAAGGCACTGGCCAAAGGCGGGCGGGAAACCGTGCTTCCGATGATCGAGGCCGCAGAGCTATATATCAACCTGTTGGTTGGCGGCGTGCAGGTCCGGCGCTTGATCAGTGTGATTGCGCCACTGAACGATGTCGAAATCACGATGCGCTCGGACCGTGCCTACCGCATGACCCTTAAACTTTTGGGTCAATAGGTTTGCCAATAGCTTTGATTGTAACAGAACGGATTGGCGGCATCGATTCCAAGGCCTATAGTCCGTCTGATGAGTGAGATGCCTGCACCAAAATTACGCCGTGGCTGGACCACGGGCGCTTGTGCCACTGCTGCCGTAAAGGCGGCGTTGATGGCGCTGTGGGGCGACGGGTTTCCTGACGTGGTGTCGATCACTTTGCCCAAAGGCGAAACGCCGGATTTTGATGTGGTGAACACGCGGTACGCGGATGGCTGGGCCGAGGCGGGCATCATCAAGGATGCGGGTGATGACCCCGATGTAACCCACGGGGCCGAGGTGCGGGCGCGGGTCAGCGTCAGTTCCGGCGGCGTGGTGTTCAA
>JAFLKA010000242.1 GCA_022712735.1 Marinosulfonomonas sp.
CAATTCAGCGTCGGGGTGAAACTGGCCATCATCGCGGGGTTACTGGTGGGGATGGCGTTTTATTTTGCAGATCGCACTAGTCAAGGCAGCTTACTACTCAATCCCCCCACCCTGACCGGATGGCCTGCCCTGACGCTGGCCTTCGGGCTGCTGATCACCGTGCAGGGCTTTGAAACCTCGCGGTATTTGGGCGACACTTATACGGCGCCCACCCGCATTCTTTCGATGAAGCAGGCACAATGGCTCTCGACCCTGATTTACATCGCCTACATCCTGTTGCTGGCCTATGTATTTGCGCCGGATGCGCTGGACCTTAGTGAAACCGCAATCATCGACATGATGCAGATCGTTGCGCCTATCCTGCCTGTTTTGCTGATCATCGCCGCCCTCAGCGCCCAGTTCAGCGCTGCCATCGCCGACACCGGCGGGGCGGGCGGGTTGATCGAGGAGCTGACATCAAACCGCCTTCAACCCCGCCACGCCTACGCGGTGCTTGTGGCTTTCGGCCTGATGCTGACATGGGTGGTGGATGTGTTCCAGATCATCGCCTATGCATCAAAGGCCTTCGCGTTATATTACGGGGTGCAGGCCGCCATTGCCGCGCTGACGGCGGCCAAATCGGCACACCACCGCAACGCCAGCTGGCTGTTTGGCCTGTTGGCCCTGTTCGGCCTGGCCATCGCCGTTTTGGGCCGTGCCGTTGAAGGCGGCTAGGCTTGCCCTTGTGAATGTATCCTTTTGCGCAAAGGATGCATTATTCCTGTAGACCGGAAGCAACCGTATAACATTTGCAAACCGCCCCTTGTTTCTTGCGGTATGTCCGAAACCCCATAGCCGCGTAATACGATAGCGCCTGCGCGTTACTCTCGCCAATCATTGCATCAATCTTAGGCATCCCGTTCTGACGCGCCGATTGGGACGTGGCAGCGAAAAACGCGGCCCTAACCCCGCACCGACCAATGCCCTGTTTCACATATGTCCCGATCACTTCCCCAAGTGGTCAGGATTTCGGCCAGAATAACACTCATCTCATCAGCATCGCCAATCTTGGTGGCCCTGATTGTTATATCCCTCTTGCCCGGGCTCATCTGGCCATTTTGACATGACAGGAGAACACATCGCCATGCACGCCACCCCATGCACCCTCAACCAATGCCCGCCCCAACACCCGCGCCGGATCAGTCGGCGGCGGCATCACAACCCCCTCCAGCCGCACGAACCCGAACCGCCCGTAATAGGGCGCATCACCAATCAACAGCACCCGTTCCCAACCCGCCGCCGACGCAATCGCCAAACTCTCGCGGATCAGATACCCGCCCAGCCCCTCGCCCTGCCGCGTTGGATGCACCGCGACCGGCCCCAGCAACAGCACATCCGCCCCGCCAACCAACACAGGCCAATAGCGGATCGCGCCGCCCAAAATACCACCCGCGTCGCGCGCCACCAGCGACAGTTCCGCCACCGGATTAACACCATCGCGCAACCGGTAGGACGACAACGCCTCGCGCCCGGGTGCGAAGCACAGATCATACAGTGCCTCGACCTCCCACCAGTCATCTTTCGTTTCCTGCGCCAGCCTAATCACGCGCCACATCCTTTTTCCGCTGGAAACCGCCCTAGCACGGCGTTATCCCTTGATCAAACACCAAGGAAGCGCGCTACATGTTCTATCGACCCAAAGACGGCCATTCGTTGCCGCATAATCCCTTTGCCGCCATCATCTCGCCGCGCCCGATCGGCTGGATATCGACCCGCAGCAAAGACGGCGTCGATAACCTCGCGCCGTATTCGTTTTTCAACGCGGTGGCGTATGAGCCGCCCCAAGTGATGTTCGCCTCGACCTCGCACAAACAGGGGCGCCACATGGGTAAGGACAGCGTTGCCAACATTGACGAAACAGGTGTGTTTTGTGTCAACATCGTGGAATACGCCATGCGCGACGCGATGAATGCCACTTCGGCTTCCAACCCTGAGGGCGGAGATGAATTCAGCCACGCAGGGATTGAGCGCACCCCGTGCGAAACCATCCCCTGTTCCCGCGTCGCAGGCGCCCCCGCCACGCTTGAATGCAAACTGTCGCAAATTATTACCCTGACGGGCGAGCACAATCTGATCGTGATTGGCGAAGTCACTGGTGTGCATTTGCGCGACGACTGTCTGGTCGATGGCACCTTTGACGTCACCAAATACCAGCCGTTGGCGCGACTGGGCTATCATGATTATGCACGGGTTGACGATCTGTTCAGCCTGAAACGGCCCGATTAACCTTTCTTCTTGCCTTAAATACCTCCCGCGCGGAGCGCATAAAATCCCTTCGTCAACATTCGGGGTTTTGCTGCCCCCAACTCTCATGCATGATCCCCCCGACACCATCAGGGGATAGATCATGACAGACACAATAATCGGCATCATCGGCGGCTCGGGCGTCTACGACATTGACGGGCTGCAAGACGCCACATGGCAAACCGTCAACAGCCCGTGGGGCAAACCCTCGGACGACATCCTGACCGGCACGCTGGATGGCGTCAAAATGGCGTTCCTGCCCCGCCACGGTCGCGGCCATATCCATTCCCCCAGCACCGTGCCCTATCGCGCCAACATCGACGCGCTGAAACGGCTGGGGGTCACCGATGTGATCTCGGTTTCAGCCTGCGGGTCGTTCCGCGATGAAATGGCGCCGGGTGATTTCGTCATTATCGACCAGTTCGTTGATCGCACCTTCGCCCGTGAAAAATCCTTTTTCGGCACCGGCTGCGTCGCCCATGTCTCGGTCGCACACCCGACCTGCCCGCGCCTGTCGGACGCTTGTGAGGTAGCCGCCAAGGACGCGGGCATCAAGGTCCACAAAGGCGGCACCTATCTGGCGATGGAAGGCCCGCAATTCTCCACGCTGGCCGAAAGCAAACTGTACCGCGAGGTCTGGGGCTGCGACGTGATCGGTATGATCAACATGCCCGAAGCCAAACTCGCCCGCGAGGCCGAACTCTGCTACGCCTCCGTGGCGATGATCACCGACTACGACAGCTGGCACCCTGACCACGGCGAGGTGGACGTCACCGAGATCATCAAAACCCTGACCGGCAACGCCGACAAGGCCCGCAACTTGGTGGCCCGCCTGCCAGCCTTGCTGGGCAATGAACGC
>JAFLKA010000084.1 GCA_022712735.1 Marinosulfonomonas sp.
GGCATCCCCAGTGATCTGAAAATTGAAACGGAGTAAGCAAATGCTGACCAACCTGACAAAACAGCCTGCCGATAAAATCCTGCAATTGGTGCAGATGTTCCGCGAAGACCCGAGGGAGGACAAGATCGACCTTGGCGTTGGCATCTACAAGGATGCCAACGGAAACACGCCGGTGATGCGGGCGATCAAAGCTGCGGAAAAACAGCTGTGGGAGGTCGAAACCACCAAGAAATACACCAGCCTTGCGGGCGAGCCTGCTTACGGTAACGCGATGATCAATCTGGTGCTGGGCGATGCGGTGCCACGTGATCGCGTCGCAGCGGCCGCAACACCGGGTGGCACGGGTGCAATCCGTCAGGCGGTGGAGCTGATCAAAATGGCCAGCCCCGATGCAACGATCTGGATTTCCAACCCGACATGGCCGAACCATCCGTCGATCATCAAATACGTCGGCATGAAAATGGCCGAATACCGCTATTTCGACGATGAAACCTGCGGCGTGGATTTTGACGGCATGATGGCCGATCTGGCGGGGGTCAAGGCGGGCGATGTGGTGCTGCTGCACGGCTGTTGCCACAACCCGACGGGCGCAAACCTGAACTTGGCGCAATGGGGCGAGGTTATTGCCAGCATGCAAAAAACCGGCGCTGTGCCGTTCATCGACATCGCCTATCAGGGCTTTGGCGACGGACTGGATGTGGACGCGGCTGCGGTGCGGCTGGTGGCATCCTCCATGCCGGAAACCCTGATTGCAGCAAGCTGTTCCAAGAATTTCGGCATCTACCGTGAACGCACCGGCATCCTGATGACGGTTTCCCAAGGGGCGGACAACCAACCACTGGCGCAAAGCACATTGGCCTACCTGAACCGGCAGAACTTCTCGTTCCCGCCGGACCACGGGGCGCGTCTGGTGACGATGATCCTCGAGGACAAAGTGCTGCGCGACGACTGGATGGAAGAACTGGAAAGCGTGCGGCTGGGCATGCTGGCCCTGCGCGAAAATCTGGCAGGCGAATTGCAGCGCCTGTCTGGGTCGGACCGGTTCGGGTTTCTGGCGCAACATCGCGGCATGTTTTCACGGCTGGGCGCGTCGCCCGAGCAGGTCGAGGTGCTGCGGGCCAAACACGGTATCTATATGATTGGTGACAGCCGGATGAACATTGCCGGGCTGAACGAAGCGACGATCCCGATCTTGGCCAAGGCGATTATCGACGTGGGTATCTAAACTGGGTTTCTTTTTTGCCCAAATATCCCCGCCGGAGGCATAATAGTTCTGGCATGCAAAAGCCGGCGAGGTTTCCCCCGCCGGCTTTTCACATTCGCGCTGGTTAAATCAGCTGTGATAAGCAGCTTCGCCGTGAGTGGCGAGATCAAGGCCACGTGCCTCGTCCTCTTCGCAAACCCGCAAACCGATGGTCATGTCGATGGCTTTGAACAGCACGAAGGACACAACAGCCGTCCAGACGATGGTGATACCAACGGCTTGCGCCTGTATCATGGTCTGGCCCATCATTGTGACGCCTTCGCTATACCCAACGCCGCCCAGAGACGGGGCGGTAAAGATGCCGGTGCCAACCGCGCCGATGATGCCGCCAACGCCGTGGATGCCGAACACATCAAGGCTGTCGTCGTAACCAAACTTGTTCTTGATCACGGTGACAAAGAAGAAGCAGACGATCGAGGCACCAGCGCCTAAAACAATCGCACCTACAGGGCCGATGGAGCCCGCCGCAGGGGTCACGGCCACCAGACCGGCGATCATACCTGACGCCGCGCCCAGCAACGAGACCTTGCCGCGCAATGTGCCCTCGACAATGGTCCAGCCCAGGATCGCGCCTGCCGTTGCGGTAAAGGTGTTGATCATTGCCAGACCGGCACCACCGTTGGCCTCAAGGTTGGAGCCCGCGTTAAAGCCGAACCAGCCGACCCACAGGATCGCCGCACCAACCAGCGTTAGCGTCATCGAGTGTGGCGCCATCATGTCTTTGCCAAAGCCTTTGCGCTTGCCCAGAACAATCGCGCCAACCAATGCAGCGACACCCGCGTTGATGTGCACAACCGTGCCACCGGCAAAGTCCAAAGCACCAAGGTTATAGATATATCCCGCACCGTCCCAAACCATATGGGCAATCGGGAAATAGGCGAAGGTGACCCACAGCAAGGTGAAAATCATCACCGCGCTGAATTTGATCCGCTCGGCAAACGCACCGATGATCAGGGCGGGCGTAATCGCCGCGAATGTCATCTGGAATGCGATGAACACGAATTCGGGAATGACCACGCCTTCGGTAAATGTGCCAATCATGGTGTCGGCCGTTATGCCTGCAAGGAATAGTTTGCCAGTACCGCCCCACCACGCGCTGGAACTGCCGCCAAAGGCAAAGGAATAGCCGTAGATCACCCAGATCACCATCACCAGTGCGGTGATCATTGTGGTTTGGGTCAGCACCGACAGCATGTTTTTGCTGCGCACCAAACCGCCGTAAAACAGCGCCAGACCCGGCAGGATCATGAACAGCACCATCACGGTGGAAAAGATCATGAACGACACATCGCCCTTGTCCATAGTCTCGGCCACAGCTTCGGTCACAATTTCAGTGGTGTCCTGTGCAAAGGCCGTGGTCGCGGCCATTGCCGTGCCCGTTGCAGCCATCATAAGATTTCGTAGTTTCATTTCTCTGTTCCCTCTCGTCGATCTGCCTTGCGGCCTAGATTGCGTCCTCATTGGTTTCGCCGGTCCGCACGCGGACGATTTGCTCGACATCGAGCACAAAAATCTTGCCGTCACCGATCTTGTCGGTGCGGGAGGTGTTCTGGATGGTTTCAACCACCTGATCGACCACATCCGATGCCACGACGATCTCCAGCATCACCTTTGGCACAAAATTCACGGTGTATTCGGCCCCGCGATATATTTCGGTGTGGCCGGATTGCGCGCCGAAACCTTTGACTTCGGTCACGGTCATGCCGCGAACGCCGATAGCAGTTAGCGCCTCGCGGACCTCCTCGAGCTTGAAGGGTTTGAGTATTGCTTTGATAAGTTTCACGGCATTTTCCCTATGCTTGGCAGACATCCTGCGCATTATGCGAATAGGTAAGGCGTGCTGCGGGGTGCTGACTCAAGGATTCGAACCCATGTTTTATTGAGAAAACAGCCTAAGACGCACAATTTATGCGCAAAATTGAATGTATGATTAAAAATTAGGCAGCAACACAACGGTTCTGATCCAAAACTACCCCCTCTACATTCGACCGCAGGCGCTGTAGGTTGCGATAAAACAGGCAAGCACCAGATAGGGTGACATAATGAGTGGTTCAGGTAAAAAGCGCGGTCGTTTGGTGGCCGACAGGCGGTATCCTACGGCTAAATTGTCGAGGAACAAAAGAGACGTGGCAAAACCGGCCGCCAAAAAATCGGCCAAGCCTGTTGTTAAGAAAACCCGTGTGAAGAAGGCCAAAGTTAAATCCCCGCGTGTGAGAAAAGCTTCGTCAGGCGGGTCGTTCTTCGGGTTGCCCACATTGTTTGCAAAACGGACCAAACCCAAAAAGAAACCCGCCGCCCGCCCCGCCGCCCGCAAAACAAAACCAAAGAAATCTGCCAGCAGGTTCAACCCTGTCACAGCTTTTATCCTAGGTATATTCGGCTGGATATTTAAGACAACTTGGCGGATCGGCTGGCGTGTCGGGGCCGTTGTCGGACTATTGGTCGGAGTGGGTGTGGCGTATGATTATACGACCCTGCCACCTGTATCGCAGCTGGTGGATGGACGTGCGCGCGGATCCGTAACGATGATGGATCGGGACAACCACGTTTTTGCATGGCGTGGTGATCAATTCGGCGGG
>JAFLKA010000085.1 GCA_022712735.1 Marinosulfonomonas sp.
ATAAACAGTTTTGATATCGTTGAGCATCGGTTGCTCCTTTGTGTTTTGTTCTATTTGTTGCCTATTTGTTCTCATATTGAGGTTAATTTGTAAAGAACTTTTTAAGAACATTTGTGAACAAATGGGGGCTACTTAGGCTAACCCACTGAAATCAAACGAATAGCTTTATCCTGTTCCATTAACCATAATAGAACCCGCGCCGCCTTGCCCCGCGCACTGGTCAGATCCGGATCGTCGGCCAGCAATTTTCGCGCATCCGACTGGGCCACCGCCATCAATGCCGCTTGGCTTTCCATATCTGCAATCTGGAAACGCGGAAGGCCAGATTGCGCCGTGCCAATCACATCCCCTGCCCCGCGCATCGCCAAATCCTCTTCGGCTATGACAAACCCGTCCTCGGTTTCACGCAATATTTCCAGCCGCCGTGCCGCCGTTTGGGACATCGGCGATTGATACATCAACAAACAGGTCGATTGTTCCATCCCGCGCCCGACCCGCCCGCGCAACTGGTGCAATTGCGCCAGACCAAAACTTTCAGCCCGTTCAACCACCATAATCGTCGCGTTGGGCACATCCACTCCGACCTCGATCACCGTGGTGGCGACCAGCACTTTGGTTTCGCCCGCCTCAAACCGTTTCATCGCCGCGTCTTTTTCTGCTGGTGGCATTTGCCCATGCACCAGCCCGACAACACCCTCACCCAAAACGGCGCGTAACATTTTGAACCGTTCCTCTGCCGCGATCATGTCGACAACTTCGCTTTCCTCAACCAGCGGGCAAACCCAATAGGCTTGCTGCCCAGCCGTAAGCGCTTTGCGTAAATGTTCAACCACCTCGTCAATCCGTCCGGTCGAAACCATCGCGGTGCGGATCGGTTTTCGCCCTGGCGGCTTCTCGTCCAGCACCGACACATCCATATCGCCATATTGCGCCAAGGATAACGAGCGCGGAATCGGCGTTGCCGTCATCACCAACACATCTGCATGCACCCCTTTGGCCGATAATTCCAACCGCTGACGTACGCCAAACCGGTGCTGCTCATCGACCACGGCAAGACGCAGATCGTGAAATTCCACATCCTTTTGAAACACCGCATGGGTGCCCACCAATATCTGGATATCACCCGATTTCAGCGCCTTCAGCTTGGCCGCCCGCTCGCTCCCCTTGTCACGCCCCGTCAAAATTTCCAGCACAACGCCCGCAGCATCAGTCAACGGCTGTAAACCTGCCAAATGCTGGCGCGCCAGAATTTCTGTCGGGGCCATCATCACCCCTTGGCCGCCCGCCTCGACCGCTACCAATAACGACATCAATGCCACCAGCGTTTTACCCGACCCGACATCACCCTGCAGCAGCCGGTTCATCCGCAATGGCAGCGCCATATCCGCGGCAATTTCCGAAATCGCGCGGGTCTGCGCGCTGGTGGCCTGATACGGCAATGCCGCCAAAACCTTGCTCTGCAATGCACCGGTGCCAACACTCGGCTGGCCTTTGCCACGCCGTTCAACCGCACGGGCCAATGCCAATGTCAGCTGATGCGCAAAAAACTCATCATAGGCCAAACGCTCGCGGCTCGCCGTCGTTGGCACCATATCCGCATTGCTTCTCGGAGCATGTGCCGTGGTTAATGCCTCGGCCCAAACCGGCCATTTCGCCTTTTTCTTTTGCGCCGGATCGATCCATTCAGCCAACGGCACAATACGCGCTAACGCCGCCTGAACCGCCTTTGCCATAAGGCGCTGCGACACACCCGAGGTCAGCGGATAGACCGGCTCGAACTCCGGTATTTCACCAGATTCCTCAACCCGCAGCACATGATCCGGGTGGACCATTTGCGCCACAGCATCGAAAATTTCCACCTTGCCCGACACCACACGCTGTTGCCCTGTTGGCAATATTTTTTGGATGTAATCGGCGTGGGCGTGGAAAAACACCAGTTGGAACGTGGTTTTGCTATCCGTCACTTCGACCCGATATGGCCGCCCGCGGCTTTGCGGCGGAATGTGATGGCCGACGGTGACCTTGACAGTGACCACCGCGGGGGCGGTCACGTCGCGGATACTGTCGCGCCGCTGCCGGTCAATACCGCTGTGGGGCAAGGTAAAGATCAAATCGCGCGGTTTTTCAATGCCCATCTGGCCAAAATGGGTGGCGGTTTTAGGGCCTACACCCTGTAGCGTTTCCAGATCGGCAAACAGTGGAAACAGGATTTCCGGCCGCCCACTCATGCGGTGCCGATCAGCGCTATCCAGCTGTCCTCGTCGATCAGTTCCACTCCCAACGATTGCGCTTTCTTCGCCTTTGAACCGGCCCCCGACCCCGCCACAACCAGATCGGTTTTGGCCGAAACCGAGCCGGAAACTTTGGCACCCAACGCCTCGGCCCGGGCCTTGGCCTCGGCGCGGGTCATCTTTTCCAATGTGCCGGTGAACACCACGGTTTTTCCCGCAACAGGGCTGTCGACAGGCGCGTGTTTGGTGGCAGTTTGCGGATCAAGATGCGCAATCAGCCGGTCGATCGAGACCCGCTCGGTTGTGTTTTGGAATGCTGTAATTAAAGATGTGGCCATCACACCGCCAACACCGTCGATGGCAATCAGATCGTCCCATGCGGCCCCATCATTGATGCTGGCATTTGTGATGGCGGTCTCGAAATCTTCCCATGTGCCGAAATGTTCGGCCAGCAATGTGGACGCGCTATTGCCGACGTGCCGGATGCCTAATGAAAAAATCAGCCGCCCAAGCGGTATACGGCGTTTTCCGTCAATTGCATTGAACAGGTTTGTGGCGGATTTTTCGCCCCAACCGTCACGATTTTTCAACTTGCCAAGGTTGGCGGCGTCGCGGGGTTGCAGGGTGAAAATATCTGCGGGTTCTCGAATGGGCAGCACATCGTCGTGGTAAAACGCCTCGATCTGTTTTGCCCCAAGACCTTCGATATCAAAGCCCCCCCGGCTGACGAAATGTTTCAGTTTTTCAACCGCTTGCGCCGGACAAATAATGCCGCCCGTGCAGCGATGAACTGCATCGCCTTCTTCGCGGATGGCGTCCGATCCACATTCAGGGCACTTGTTAGGGAAATCATATGCGGTTGCATCCGCGGAGCGTTTGGCAAGGTCAACATCGGCGATTTTCGGGATCACATCACCGGCGCGGTAAACCTCCACCCAGTCACCAACGCGGATATCTTTTCCATCACGGATGATATTTCCTTTGGAATCCAAACCCTTGATATAATCCTCGTTATGGAGTGTCGCGTTCGAGACAACAACGCCGCCAACAGTAACGGGGATCAGGCGGGCCACGGGAGACAGGGCACCGGTGCGCCCAACCTGAATGTCGATGGATTCAAGACGGGTCCAGGCCAGTTCCGCCGCGAATTTATGGGCGATGGCCCAGCGGGGGGTGGTCGAGCGGAACCCGAGGCGCGATTGCAGCGCGAGATCATCGACTTTGTAAACCACGCCGTCAATGTCATATCCAAGGGTGGCGCGCTGGGTTTCGATTTCAGCGTAGTGGACAACCATTTCGGCGGGGCCATTGCAGGTCTTGGTTAACGGGTTAGTGGCAAATCCGAATTCTGCCAACTGTTTAATGGCGGCGATCTGGGTTGTGGCCAGTGGTTTGGAAACGGCACCCCATGCGTAGGCAAAGAATTTCAGCGGACGGGATTTGGTGATACCGGCGTCCAGTTGGCGCAAGGATCCGGCAGCGGCGTTGCGCGGGTTGGCAAAGGGTTTGTCACCATTGGCAATCTGGCGGGAATTCAGATCGGCAAAATCGGCATGCGCCATGTAAACCTCACCGCGCACTTCCAGCAGATCGGGCGCATTTTCGATGTTTTGTGGGATGTCGGAAATAGTTTGGGCATTCTGGGTGACATTTTCCCCGACCGCACCATCGCCACGGGTTGCAGCCTGCACCAGTTTCCCGCCCTTGTATCGCAGGCTCAGCGACACCCCGTCGATTTTCGGCTCGGCGGTATATTCTAGTACAGCGCCCTGTGCCATTCCCAGAAATTTGCGAATGCGTATGTCAAACTCCTGCACATCTTCATCAGAGAATGCGTTGCCTAGCGACAGCATCCGCACCGCATGTTGCACCTTGGAAAACCCGTCCGCTGGCATTGCGCCAACCACATCGGATGGGCTGTCGGCGCGTTTCAGTTCGGGAAATCGCGCTTCGATCAAAGCATTGCGCAGCTTTAACGCGTCATATTCCGCGTCCGATATTTCGGGGGCATCATGGGTGTGATAAGCGGCATTGGCACGCGACAGGATATCGGCCAAACGGGCCAGCTCGTGGCCAGCCCCTGCTTCATCCAGTTGATCAATCGGTGTCGCGTCCATCTCGCCCTCTTCATAATGCACTTACCCTTGATAGGCGGGCATCACGAAGAGGTCCAGAGAGTGGTGGTAATTCAGGCACCGATGGCCAGCGGTTCATCCATTTCAACCGGCACCGGATCACGCAGTACATAACCCCTGCCCCAAACGGTTTCGATATAGTTTTCGCCATCTGTGGCCTCGACCAGTTTTTTGCGCAGTTTGCAAATAAACACATCAATGATTTTCAGCTCGGGCTCATCCATGCCGCCATAAAGGTGGTTCAGGAACATTTCCTTGGTCAGGGTTGTACCCTTGCGCAAGGATAGCAGCTCAAGCATCTGGTATTCCTTGCCCGTCAGGTGGATCGGCTTGCCTGCCGTTTCAACCGTTTTGGCATCCAGATTAACCCCGATTTTACCCGTGGTGATAATAGATTGCGAATGTCCCTTGGAGCGCCGGATGATCGCGTGGATACGCGCCACCAGTTCTTCGCGGTGGAACGGCTTGGTCAGGTAATCATCTGCGCCAAACCCAAAGGCCTTGATCTTGTTTTCGGTATCATCCGATCCGGTCAGGATCAGAATGGGCGTATCAACCCGCGCCAGACGTAATTGGCGTAACACTTCGTTGCCATTCATATCCGGCAAGCCCAGATCAAGCAGGATCAAATCGTAGTCATATAGTTTGGCCAGATCGATGCCTTCTTCACCCAGATCGGTGCAGTAAACATTCAGATTGGCATGTGTCAGCATCATTTCGATGCTTTTCGATGTCGTTGGATCGTCTTCAACCAGCAAAACACGCATTTTCAGTATTCTCCGCTATTTAGTTTTCCCTTCAGCAATGTGGTTAACACTGGGGTTAAATGGTTAACTACAAGTTACCATTGCGGAACATTTCGTGAATACACCTTAAAGTTGTCTATACTTTTGTAAAGAAGTGGTTTTTAAAGCGCTCGGACCATGCTTTTGCACTGCCGATTGCCAGGAATGGTACTCTTCTTCGCTCAAACCATAGCGTTCAAGCGCCTCTTTTATGGGAATCAGTCCCGATAAAACCGCCTTGACCACGGCGGCCTTACGGCTGGCAACCCAGCGGCGTGTGGCCGGATCAGGCAAATCCGCCCGCGTCATCACAGTGCCATCCGGCAGGGTTACGGCGCGTGGACCATCAACTTTTTTCAAATACATCGGACATCCCTTATGCGATTTTGCCCAATTTGCGCCAACACCCTTAATTAGAAATGAAACCGCCCCTTGTTAGTCGTTAGCATTTTCCTATATTTCGAAAGACCTCACTAACCGAAATGAACGGCATCCTAATGACCCACCCTAAGAACTCCCTTGGTTTTGCCAAACCCCCGTCTGAAACCCGCGTGGTTGTGGCCATGTCGGGCGGCGTGGATTCATCCGTCGTCGCAGCTGAACTGGCGCGTGAGGGCTATGATGTCGTCGGCGTCACCTTACAACTGTATGATCACGGGGCAGCATTAGCCAAAAAGGGCGCGTGTTGTGCGGGGATCGACATCCATGATGCGCGGCGCGTAGCCGAGGAAATGGGGTTTCCGCATTACGTGCTAGATTACGAGAACATCTTTAAGGAAACCGTGATTGACGAGTTTGCCGACAGTTATCTGGCGGGGGCGACACCTGTGCCATGCATTCGCTGTAACGAGCGGGTGAAATTCAAGGACCTACTGGCGACCGCGCGTGATCTGGATGCCGATTGCATGGCGACGGGGCATTACATTCAGCGAAAACTTGGCGAACACGGCGCCGAGCTGCATTCGGCCGCCGATGCCACCCGTGACCAGAGCTATTTTCTGTTCCCGACCACGCAAGAACAACTGGAGTATTTACGCTTTCCATTGGGGCATCTGGAATCCAAGGCCGAAACCCGCGCCTTGGCGGCGAAGCATGGGCTGGCAGTGGCGGATAAACCCGACAGTCAGGACATTTGTTTCGTGCCGGATGGGAATTACGCCGCGCTGATTGAAAAGCTGCGGCCCGAAGCGGCAAGTCCCGGGAATATCGTTGGTCTGGATGGTAATGTGCTGGCACAGCACCGTGGCGTGAGCCACTA
>JAFLKA010000485.1 GCA_022712735.1 Marinosulfonomonas sp.
GCAAAATAGGCATGGTCACGTCGTTCGTGTTTCGGGTGCGCAATATTCCGGCAGCGCTCTATAAGGCAATGGGCGGCTTTGCCACCAACGGCGTCAACATGACCAAACTGGAAAGCTATATGGTGAATGGTTCGTTCACCGCCACGCAATTCTACGCCGAAATCGAAGGTCACCCTGACGACAGGAACGTGCAACTGGCGATGGAAGAGCTGGACTATTTCACCGACAAGATTTCATTGTTGGGGGTTTATCCGGCTGACCCAAGGCGACATTAAAGCCTAGGGTCAGGGCCGATTAATCCTGCGCCATCAGCGCGAGATCAGTTTTTGCCGTAAACCCGTGCAAAATATGATGATGTGGCGGAGTCACATAGGAATGTTTTGTGCGGGTTTACGGTGAAAAGTGGCCGCGCCCTTCGGGTTCATCCTGAATGCCCTTAATACCATGAATTCTAACGGAAACATAGTGGTGCTACGTGACGTTTGAATGAAGCCGCAGGAAGGGCATTCAGGATGAACTGATGGCGCAGGATTAATAGGTCCTGACCCGCGCCTCTAGGCCAGTCGCCCAGCCTTGTATTTATCCTCGATGTCGTTTGCAAAACCTGCCACTTTCAAACGGTAGCGCTTTGTCAGTTTACCTTTGGCCAACCGCATGGATTGCACCATCAGACGTGCCGACAGGGTTTTGGGTTTGATCTCTAGGTCAATCGCCATGCGGGTGCGGTTTTTGGACAGGGTAACCAACTCCACGGAAACCTCGCCTTCAAGGCCGCCAGACAGGGACTGCGCCAATATCCGGTTTGGCGCGTCATATTCGGTCAGCTCAACCAGCATATCGCGTTTCTTGCCGCGAAACGAAAACCCGACATCCCAGGCAATGCTGGTCGAGGGGTGGGTTTTGCGATCCACCCGCTGTACCCGCGCCCCACGACGCAAAGCCGAGCGCTCAAACGCATTAAAATTTGAAACTGCCCTGAACACCGCATCTATCGGTGCTTCAATATCTTCTTTAGTGGTGAATATCATCTGCTTGCCTGATTTTTTTGCCCTCCGTTCGTTTTCGCCTTAATCCAGCCGGTCCGCAAGCCAATGCTGCACTATGAAATGCGCAATTGCCCCCACCCGTGCGGGTTTTACCACAGGGTGCGTGCCAGCATAGACATCCAGCATCTCTTCGCGACTGATCCACAGCGCATCCTCGATCTCGACCGGATCAATGGTAATCTCGCGCCCCAGCGCCTCGCCACGGCAGCCAAACATCAGACTGGATGGATATGGCCACGGCTGGCTCGCCAGATATTCTACCGCGCCCACCTTGATGCCAGCCTCCTCGAACACCTCGCGCCGCACGGCGGCCTCGATGGTTTCGCCGGGTTCAACAAAACCGGCCAGTAGCGAATACATCCCCTCGGGCCAGTTGGGACTGCGGCCCATCAACACGGAATTGCCATGCGTGATCAGCATGATCACCACCGGATCGGTGCGCGGAAAATGTTTGCGCCCGCAAGCCGGGCAATCACGCTGCCACCCTGCCATCGACATTTCACTTTCCTGCCCGCAGGTCGAACAAAACCGGTGGGTGCGGTGCCAGTCGAACAGGGATTTGGCACTGGCAATCAGTTCCGCATCCCGCGCGTTCAATTGCGCCATCACCCCCCGCAATTCGCAAAACACTTGCCCCGCGGGCAGATCAGGGTGCTGTTGCTCGCTTGGATCAAAGAACTGCGCCATTTCCTCTGCGTTCAACTCCTCGGGCGCCCACCCCGACACATCCTGCGCAAACACCGGCGCATCCGCGTCCATCCCCAGAAATACCGCCCCATTTACGACGTCATCCAGAACCGTGTGGCCAACCGGCAGCCGGATCGCAGCATCCTCGCCGATCAACGGCTTGCCACGCCAGATCGGTAATACCCGCGCATCACCGCGCGCCCATAACGCCGCAATCGCACCCCCATCCCCGCGCAAATGCGCCGCCCTGTCCAGACCAGAGCCGCCAAATGTTACTGATTCAGAATTCCGCATACCGCTTTTCCACCTATTTTTCGCATATGTGACACGCCAATGCGGACAATGGCAATTCACACCTTTGATTGTTTTCAATCCAGCAACCAATGGGAGAACATATCGCAAACAATCACCCTAAAGAAGAGTGGCGGTTATCCGCCGATCCCGCTAGTGTTTACCATGTGTCATGCTACGGTTTCCTTCTTTAACACTGATGGATTCTCGGAGGCTACCATGACCAAAACGCTAAAAACCACAATGAACCGCCGGATGTTTCTGGCCGGAACAGCCGCAGGAACGTCTTTGATCGCACTTCACCCATATTCCGCCCGCGCCGCCAGCAATCAGGCCCATTTGCGCATTATGGAAACCACCGACCTGCATGTGCATGTCTTCCCGTATGATTATTACGCCGACAAACCACGCGATACCGTTGGGCTGGCCCGCACCGCATCCCTGATCAAGGAAGTCCGCGACGAGGCAACCAATTCAATGCTGCTGGACAATGGTGATTTCCTGCAAGGCAACCCGATGGG
>JAFLKA010000393.1 GCA_022712735.1 Marinosulfonomonas sp.
ATTCCAGCGCTCATAGGCGCGGTGCTCCATGTCTTTTGAACCGCGTTCTTCCCAGTTCTCGACGTTTTCGCTGTCTGACAGCGCGCTTTCGTAAAACGCGGTTTTGTAGTTGGCCATGGTGTTGCCGCAGCCCAGAAAATGCCCGCCCGGTTCGACCTCGGCATAAGCATCGCGCGCCATGGCGTTGTCGGACATATCCAGCCCGCCCAGCAGTTTTTGATAGCCGCCCAAACGATCTGCATCCATCACCAGTTTTTCAAATCCGGTGACCAATCCGCCCTCCAGCCAGCCAGCAGAGTGCAGCACAAAATTGGCCCCTGCCATCATGGTTGAATGCATTGAATCTGCACTTTCATAACCGGCCTGCGCGTCTGCGGTTTTGGAGGCGGTTAACGAACCACCACAACGCAACGGCAGACCCAGACGCCGCGCCATTTGGCCAACAACATAGTTGGACAACACAGGTTCGGGCATCCCGAAGGTCGGTGCGCCGGATTTCAGGCTCATCGAACTTAGGAAGTTGCCCAGAACAAACGCCACACCGGGGCGCACCAGCTGGGCAAAAGCACAGCAACTCATCGCCTCTGCCAGCGCTTGGGCAATCGAGGCCGCGGTGCTGACCGGTCCCATCGCGCCCGACAGGATAAACGGCACCACAAGGATGCCCTGACCACGGCCGCAATAGGTGCGGATCGCCTCGCTTGCGACCTTGTCGACCAGCAGCGGTGAATTGGTGTTCACATTGCCCATGATCACACAGTTCTCGTCCATCACATCGGCACCAAAAACGATCTCGGCCATATCAAGGCTATCCTGCGCCCGCGACATTTCGGTGATCGCGCCAAGGTGCGGTTTGTCGGATGCGGTCATGTGGATGAACAGCATATCCAGATGGCGTTTGCTGACTGGAATGTCACAAGGCTCGCAAGTGACAAACCCGCTGTGATGCAGGCTGGGCAGCATATATGTCAGCTTGACCAGTTGCTCGAACGATTTGATATCGCCATAGCGCCGCCCGCCCTCCAGATCACGAACAAAGGGCGAGCCATAGACAGGGGCAAATACCTGATTGGTGCCGCCGATTTCAACCGATCTGTCGCGGTTACGCGCCAATTGGGTAAATTTGCGCGGTGCCTTGGCACACAATGCGCGGATCATCTGTGCGTCGGCTTTTACGCGTGTGCCCTGCACATCGGCCCCGCCGCGCTTCCAGATTTTCAACGCCTCGGGATCATCACGGTATTCAATCCCGATGTTTTCCAGCAACCAGTCGACCTGCCCTTCCAGCTTAACCAGATCCTCCTCGGACAAGGGATCGAAATAGGGCAATTTCCGCCGGATATATGGCGAGGCCTGAACTGACAGGGTTTGGCTTAATTCCGCTGAATCCCGCCCGCTACGTCGCCGCGGCCGTCGTTTTGGTGTTGTCATAGATGCCCCTCCGTTGGGTTATCCTAAAATGCCCCACCGCATTTGTATCCTTGGAAAATCCTTTGCTTTATCATAATGTGCAGTTATGCAAAACCTACAGCGTATGATCGAATCCCTGAACCACCTTGCCGCGTTTGAAGCCTCAGCACGCCTGTTGTCCTTCACCAAAGCGGCCGAGGAGTTGGGCGTTAGCCAGCCAGCTGTCAGCCAATCCATCCGCCGACTTGAGGCTGCAATCGGGATCATGTTGTTCAAAAGAAACCACCGGATTATTGCGTTAACAGATGCCGGAGAAGTTCTAAAAGGCGATGTTTCCCAAGGGCTTGAGCAGATTGAGCACTCGATAAAACAGCTGCAAAAGCGCAACAAGGGCAAGCACGTCACGCTTTCGGTGTCGTCCGCGTTTGCCCATTACTGGCTGGTCCCGCGCCTTCAGGATTTTCGCAACAAACACCCGCATATCGACCTGCGGATGCAGCAAACCGACATGGACCTTGATCTGGCCCAAGAGGGTATTTCGTTGGCGGTGTGGCGGGGGGATGGAAACTGGCGCGGTTACGTCAGCACCCTGTTGGCCTCCGAATCTATCACTGTCCTTGCCAGCCCCGCATGGATTGCACAAAACGGGCCGATTAGCAGTCTGGATGCCCTAAAAAAATGCCGCCTAATCACCCTGGAAGAGCCGCATCGTTATCGGCCGGAGTGGAAAGATTTCTTTGCCGCATTTGGCGAGCGCTATACCGATGACGGCACGGGCTTGCGGCTGAATGACTATGCATTGGTTTTGCAAGCGGGATTGGCTGGCGAGGGTGTGGTTTTCGGCTGGCAACATATTACGCAGCGGTTGGTGGACGCAGGATTGTTGGTTCGAATCGGGGACTGGCGGTGGAACAGCGGTGCCGGATTTTATCTGGTGTCGTCGAAGAATACCCAGCTTGGCCAAGATGCCGTTTCAACTCGGGCTTGGGTCATGTCACACAAGGGCTAGCAAAAGGGCGGTACGAAAAGTGCTGCCAAAAGGCGCAAATCTGCCGGGTTTACATTGTGAAAAATCTAGCATCTAAATTCCTAAAAATGACTGTTAGAAAGACCCCTGAAAATGAAACCATCCCCCTATGACATCCTGTTTGAGCCGATGAAAATTGGCCCCGTAACCGCGCCTAACCGGTTTTATCAAGTGCCCCATTGCACCGGCATGGGGCATAGGTATCCGCAAGCCGAGGCACGATTGCGTGGCATCAAGGCCGAGGGTGGATGGGGCGTTGTTTCAACACAAGAGGCTGAAATTCACCCCACCTCCGATCTTACGCCCTCCAATGAGGCCCGCATATGGGACGAGCAGGATATTCCGGCTCTGCGATTGGTTACGGACGCCATCCACGAACACGGCAGTCTTGCCGCGATCCAGCTGGTTCATAACGGGCTGCACACCGCCAACCGCTATTCGCGGCTCTCGCCGATTGGCCCCTCATCCGGTCTGGTCCATTCTGATGATCCGGTTCAGGCCCGCGCCATGGACAAGTCCGATATCGCTGAATTCCGCCGTTGGCACAAAGAGGCCGCACTGCGCGCCAAGACGGCGGGCTTTGACGTTATTTATGTTTACGCCGGCCATGACATGACGCTGTTGCAGCATTTCCTGCTAAAGCGGCATAACCACCGAACGGATGAGTACGGCGGCACGATGGAAAACCGGCTGCGGCTGTTTCGTGAGGTGATCGCCGACACCAAAGACGCGGTCGGGGACACCTGCGCGGTTGCGGTGCGCCTTGCGGTGGACGAACTGATGGGGAAAAGCGGTTTGCGCCATGATGGCGAGGGCCGCGAGATTATCGAGGCCTTGGCCGAGGAGCCTGACCTGTGGGATGTGAACCTGTCGGACTGGTCCAATGACAGCCAGACCGCGCGGTTCTCCGACGAGGGGTTTCAGGAACCCTACACCAGTTTCGTGAAATCGGTAACGACCAAACCCGTGGTCGGCGTTGGCCGCTACACCTCGCCTGACACCATGGTCCGCGTGGTGAAATCAGGCCTGCTGGATTTCATCGGCGCGGCCCGGCCCTCAATCGCTGATCCGTTCCTGCCCGAGAAAATCCGGCAGGGTCGGGTTGAGGACATTCGCGAGTGTATCGGCTGTAATATCTGCGTCA
Organism: Marinosulfonomonas sp.; assembly: GCA_022712735.1. The sequence goes on from JAFLKA010000393.1 coordinate 3,582, forward strand.
CCGGCGACAACACCAATGTTCCAATGCGCTGCACCCAAAACCCGACCATCGGCGAGGAATGGCGCAGAGGCTGGCATCCGGAGTATATTCCGGCGCTTGAAACACCGCAAAACCACCTGATCGTCGGCGGTGGCCCTGCGGGTCTGGAAGCTGCCCGCGCCCTGACCCAGCGCGGCGCCGAGGTGACACTGGCGGACGCGCGCCGCACATGGGGTGGCCGTGTCACGCTTGAAAGCGGGTTGCCTGGTCTTTCGTCATGGGCACGGGTGCGGGACTGGCGTCTTTGGCAGTTACAACAAACCGCCAAGGCGTCTTTGTATCTTGAAAGCCGCCTCAGTGCAGAGGACGTTCTGGACTTTGGCATCCCACATGTTGCAATCGCCACCGGCTCCAAATGGCGCCTTGATGGTGTTGGGCGGCACCACCGCGAACCGCTGACATTTCTTAGGCAGGATCGGATCGTCAGCCCCGATGCGCTGATGGAAAACGGCATGGATGCGATCCCCGCAAAAGGCGCAGCAAAGGGTCCGGTGGTGATTTTTGATGATGACCGGTTCTATCTGGCAAGTGTGCTGGCCGAACTGACCGCAAAAGCCGGACACAAAACCGTCTTTGTCACGCCGTCGCCCATCGTTTCGCCGTGGTCCGAAAACACCCTTGAGCAGGTGCGCATCCAGAAACGCCTGATTGACCTTGAGGTCAAGATTATAGCCTCGAGCGAACTGGCGGATATGGACGCAGACAGCCTGACCGTGGCCTGCTGCTATTCCGGCAAACTGACGCAGATTGCTTGCGCAACACTTGTACCGGTGACCTCGCGGCTGCCTGTTGATCAGCTTTGGCATGATCTGATGCGCGAAAAGGGCAAGTGGGCAAATGCAGGCATCAAAACCGTCACGCGGGTCGGGGATTGCTATTCCCCGGCTCTGATCGCGACAGCCTGTCAGGCTGGCCATGAATATGCACGCGACGCGGGGGCCGAGAACACGGCAGCGCCTCTGCGCGAGGATTTTGGCCATGTTCCATTGCCGTGAAAATAACTGTTTTTTGGAGGGAGGACTTGGAGATTGAGGATGGCTGAAAAAATGGGTCGCCCTTGGTGAAAGAAGGGTTTGTTGGCATTGCGTTCAGTTGACTTCAGGTCTGCTTTCGGAGAGATGCGATCCGATTTCGC
>JAFLKA010000086.1 GCA_022712735.1 Marinosulfonomonas sp.
TGACAGATTTGTCATAAGGGCAAAATCGCGCACGCCCTTTTGGTATATCCACTGCCAGATCTGCCCTGCCCGCATCTTGCCTTGTTTCTCGGGAATCCCCGCACCAATCAGCACCTCGCGCAATGCGTCGCGAGTTAACCCGACAAGGTTCACCAATCCATCCGCTGCATCTTTGCGCGGTATGGTCACAACATCCTGCGTGATCGGGGCCGTTGCCGTCATTTCATTCTCTCCATCGGGGTTGAATGCGACCCATATAGGATTCGTCTGCCCATTACCAAGCAAAACACCCCGCCGCATGCGGCAAGGTGCATCAATAACGATCGCAAGGTCGCCCTATTGTGTGCAGCGCTTGGCAGCCTCTTCAACAGCCGCGGTGAACCCAAGCAACGAAAACTTGTCTTTGGTCACAGTGCCGCGTCCGGACCGGCCGGTAAATGTAACTTCGGCACCGCGCTTCATGGCTGAAATGATTTTCGCATCCTCAGACGGCGATGCAGGCCACGCATTTTCACCCGAGGTGAAAAACTCATAGGTGTTGCTGCCAATCTGTGCCGAAACGGTTGACCCGTTAGCAAACGGATAGCCACCGGTAAACGACAGCTCGGATTTCACGCCGGAGCCGGGCCGATATGACACGAACAACAGGATTTCACTGCGACGCACCACAACAACACGCCCGTCTTTGGTGTTTACCGTTTCTTTCGGGCTGGACACCGCCCAGCATTCTGTCGGGTCATCCTCGACAAATACGCTCCAGTCGGTCTTTGCTGCAACGCGGTTTGTTGATTGCTGGGCAATCGCACCCGTTGCCACTATAGCGACAAGTGCTGCGCCCATAGTTGTTGCCAAAAATGATTTCATATTCTCACAGCCTCCAGCTGTTTCTGCCTCAATTTATGCCGCACCAGTGGTCATTTTAGGTTGACCTTTTCTTCGGGCGGGCGTGTTCTCAACTCGATACATACACATTAACGTATTATCGCCTATAAATAAAAGCCCCGTTGGCAAAATTTCGCGCAATGCGCAAAGGAAACGTGATGACAAACCCTGTTCTGCCCCCAGTTCCGATGGCCGAAATCTGGCGCGGCGAGTTTCTTGAATCCATTCACATGGGGCACGCGGTGATTTGTGATGCCTCTGGCAACATCGTTCAGGCATGGGGCGATCCCGATCAGGTGATCCTGCCGCGCTCCTCCTCCAAGATGATCCAGGCGCTGCCCTTGATCGAAAGCGGAGCGGCTGCGGCGGCTGGTCTGACCACTGACCAACTGGCGCTTTCCTGTTCCTCGCATAACAGCGCCGCCATCCACACAGACCGCGTTTCGGCATGGTTAGAGGCGCTTGGCCTCACTGATGATGACCTGCGCTGCGGTTCACATGACCCTAAAGACACTGACGCCCACCACGCCCTGATCCGCTCGGGTGAAAAACCCTGCCAGATGCACAACAACTGCTCGGGCAAACACTCGGGTTTTCTGACGCTGAACAAACATCTGGGTGGTGGGTCTGAATACAATGACCCCGACCACCCCGTGCAACTGGCTGTGCGCGAGGCGTTTGAGGACACTACTGGCATGGATAGCCCCGGCTTTGCCATCGACGGCTGCTCGGCCCCGAATTTCGCCACCACCATGCACGGGTTTGCCCGCGCGATGGCCTTCTTTGCGGGCGCTTCCGAAGACGGAGCCACGGTGCGCGAACGCGCCGCCGCGACGCTGGTTCAAGCCATGACAACCTTCCCCGAACTGGTTGCTGGTGAAGGCCGCGCTTGTACTGAACTGATGCGCGCCATGGACGGACGCGTGGCCCTGAAAACTGGCGCCGAGGCCGTCTACATCGCCATCATCCCCGAACTAAAACTGGGCGTTGCGGTGAAAATAGCCGACGGAACCTTCCGTGCTTCGGAATGTGCAATCGCCGCGATATTGGTGAAATTGGGCGTATTAGACCCTAATCACCCCACCACTTTGAAACGGATGAATGCGCCGATCAAGAACTGCAACGACATCACCACGGGGTATATCCGGCCGACCAAAGAACTGGCCTAGGCGAAGTCCTCAAGGTTATAGCCTTGGATATACAGCAGCGCGGTTAAATCGCCGTGATTGATCCGGATGTCGCATTCAGCGGCCACCGAGGGTTTGGCGTGCAACGCCACCCCTGCCCCCGCCAGCCCGAGCATGCCCAGATCATTGGCACCGTCGCCTACAGCCATCACCTGATCCGCCGTCAGCCCTAACCGTGCAGTGATCTCGTTCAACGCCGTCACCTTGGCCTCGCGCCCCAGTATCGGCTCGCCCACCTCGCCGGTCAGCTTGCCATCTTTGAGCAGCAGCGTATTGGCGCGGTGCTCGTCAAACCCCAATTCATCGGCCACCTTTGCTGTAAATGCGGTGAACCCGCCTGACACCAGCGCCGCATAAGCCCCGTTCGCCTTCATCGTTGCCAGCAGTATCTTGCCACCTGGCATATACATGATCCTATTGGCCAAAACAGTCTCTATTACGGTTGAATCCAGCCCTTTCAGCAACCCAACCCGCATCCGCAATGAGGCCTCGAAATCCAGTTTTCCATCCATCGCACGCGCCGTGATCTCGGCTACACGTACTCCGATACCGGCCTCAACCGCCAACTCGTCAATGCATTCCTGCTCGATCATCGTGCTATCCATATCGGCCAGTAACATCGCTTTGCGCCGACCCTCGGCGGGTTGCACCACCAGATCAACGCCCATCTTTTGCAGATCGGCCCAAACGTCCCAGCGGTTGTCCGGCACCATAGCGGTCTCGAATTCTGCCGCCACATCAGGGGCGAGCCAAACCGCGTCGCCACCGCCCCACGCATTACGCAATGAATCAACCACAGCAGGCCCAACCACAGGGCTGACAGGATTGCAAAGCAAGGTGACTACATACATCTCTCATAACCTTTATGCCGTTTTTTCCGGATTAAACGTCGCATACCGCAGATTACAGGGTTGCGCCACTGCCGATGCAGGAATAGCAGGGTAAGTGGGCTACCCCTCCCCAACGAGGGGCATTATATCTGGAAGGATACCATGTCTATACTTACACAACCGGCGTTGCTGCCGAAAAATCCGCGTTTTTCATCTGGCCCTTGTGCCAAAAACCCCCAATGGACCCTGAATGCCCTATCGGACGCGCCGCTTGGTCGTTCGCATCGTGCTGCCATTGGTAAATCCAAACTCAAAGCCGCCATTGAAACCACCCGCGAGGTGCTGGGCATTCCGGCCGATTACAAAATCGGTATCGTGCCAGCGTCTGACACAGGTGCGATGGAAATGGCGCTGTGGTCGCTGCTGGGCGCACGCCCTGTTGAAATGCTGGCGTGGGAAAGTTTTGGCGCAGGTTGGGTTACCGATGTTGTAAAACAACTCAAGCTCGACGCCAAAATCACCACCGCCGATTACGGCCAGATCGTTGATCTGAACGCGGTCGATTTTGATGCCGACGTGGTGTTCACATGGAATGGCACAACGTCGGGCGTGCGAGTTCCCAATGGTGACTTCATTCCGTCCGATCGCGCGGGCCTCACCATCTGCGATGCCACTTCGGCGGCCTTTGCGGTGGAGCTGCCTTGGGACAAGCTGGATGTCACCACCTTTAGCTGGCAAAAAGTGCTGGGCGGCGAAGCGGCGCACGGGATGCTGATCCTGTCACCGCGTGCGATTGAACGGCTGGAAAGCTACACGCCACCATGGCCAATGCCGAAAATTTTCCGCCTGACCAAGGGTGGCAAACTGATTGACGGTATCTTTAGCGGTGCCACGATCAACACGCCGTCTATGCTGGCGGTCGAGGATTATCTGGTGGCGCTGGATTGGGCTAAGTCTGTTGGCGGACTTACGGGCATGATTGCCCGCGCAGACGCGAATACAGCTGTGTTAGAGACGTTTGTAGACGCCCACGACTGGTTGGAGTTTCTGGCGGATGATCCGGCTTTGCGCTCTAACACTTCGGTCTGTTTGAAGTTCAATGATGCCCGCATCACGGACGGTGCGGCATTTGCCAAAGCCGTTGCTAAACGGTTGGAAGATGCAGGTGTTGCCTATGACATCGGTGCTTATCGTGATGCGCCTACCGGTCTGCGTATCTGGTGCGGGGG
>JAFLKA010000206.1 GCA_022712735.1 Marinosulfonomonas sp.
CGTTCAGTTTTACCATCCCCACCGACCGCACAAAAACCATTCGGGTTGAACCTGCGCCGGGCGGCAGCGCCATTTACAAGGTCAATTTTGCTACTGATGACGTGCAGCTGAAATCCAGCCTCCAGTTTGTGCCGATCACCATTCCGATGGGCGATGATGCCGCGCGCAAACAGTTCCTGACCAACATCGCCAATCAGGCCTTCGTGGCCTCGGTGATTGATCCGGACAAGGCGCAGATCGACGCGGTGCGCCCCGCCAAAATCGGCCCCTATCTGGCGGTCGAGGCATTGGGGCGGTACGATGGCGGTGCGGACGGGATTGTGGCCCTGCGGGTGGTTGCGATTGTCGGGCCGGATAGCAAACATGGGTTGGTTGGTATCATCAACGCGCTGCCCAAAAACGCGGGGATGGAAAAGGTGGGCGATATAATGGGCGTCGATGGTTCGCGTGCGTTGGGGACGCTGCGGTTTGATTAGAGCGTGTCGCGTTTCATTCGGTTCAAGTGTTCATTGGTGCGGCGAGGCAGCGTTTGCTACGCATAACGCGTTCGCTGTGCCAGAGAATGCAATTTGACGTGACACGCTAACGCGTAGCGTTAATCGCCACGCCCGCGGCCCATCCCGATGACCATGCCCATTGGAAGTTATACCCGCCGAGCCAGCCGGTCACATCCACCACTTCGCCGATGAAATACAGCCCGGGTACGTCTTTGGCCTGCATGGTTTTGGACGACAGCGCGTCTGTATCCACCCCGCCCAAGGTCACCTCGGCGGTGCGGTAGCCTTCGGTGCCAGACGGGTGCAACTCCCATGCGGTGATCGCCTGCACCACCTGCGCCAAAGCCGCGTCCGAATGGTCCGCCAGATTGCCGCCCCAGTTATGTAGCTCAGCCAGATAGCTAACCAGCCGTTTGGGCAACAACTCTGCCAGTTTAGTGGTTATGTCGCGGCGCCCTGAAATCTGGCGCATCGCCTGAAGGCGTTCCAACAAATCGCCCGCAGGCCACAGGTTCAACGTGATCGACATCCCCTCGACCCAATAGGATGAAATCTGCAATATCACAGGGCCGGACAGCCCGCGGTGGGTGAACAACACCGCCTCGTCAAATGATGCTCCGCTGCAAGACACACGCGCATCCACGGCCACACCCGCCAGCGGTTTGAACGTATCACCAAAGGTTAGCGGCACAAGGGCTGCGCGTGTTTGCGTGATCGGCAGGCCGAACTGGCGGGCGATCTGATAGCCAAGGCCGCTGGCCCCCATTTTGGGGATCGACTTGCCACCGCAGGCCACCACGAAATTGCGGGTGGTCAACACCTCGCCGCTATCCAGCGTCACCGTAAAGCCAGCTTCGGTTTTGGCAACCTTGTTGACCGATGTGCGCAATCGCACTTCGGCCCCGTTTGTGGGTCGGGCCATTTCAGCCAGTAGCATCGCGATGATCTCTTTCGCCGAGCCATCACAAAATAACTGTCCCAGTGTTTTCTCATGGTAAGCAATGCCGTGGTGCGTCACCATTTCGATGAAATCCCACTGGGTATAACGGCTGAGCGCCGATTTAACGAAATGCGGATTTTGCGAGATGAAATTCTCGGGCCCTGCACCCAGATTGGTGAAATTACAACGCCCACCGCCCGATATGCGGATCTTCTCGCCCACAGCACGGGCCTGATCCACCAGCAACACGCGCCCGCCCGCATGTGCCGCACACATCATTCCGGCCGCGCCTGCGCCCAGAATAATCGTGTCATATGTGGTGGTTGATGTGCCCATTCCCCCTGATGATCACGATCGGCAAAAAGACGCAAGCCTTTGTGAACAAGGGACTAGCGCCGCGCACGTCCTTGCGTTACAATAAAAACCAGATCCGGCAAACGGACGATGTACAGAGGCAGTAAGGCGGTATCCCATGACGGTAATGGCACATGGTGCAATTCCGGTTCGCAGTAGCGACCCTATTCTTCCCCGTTGGTGGCAGACGATCGACAAGTGGTCTTTGACCTCAATCCTGTTGCTGTTCAGCATTGGCATTCTGTTGGGCCTCGCCGCCTCGCCGCCACTGGCCGCCAAAAACGGATTTTCCGCCTTTCACTACGTGCAGCGCCAAGCGGTGTTTGGCGGCATGGCACTGACCGTGATGTTTATCACCTCGATGATGGCCCCGTCACTGGTGCGCCGTCTGGGGGTGCTCGGGTTTCTGGCATCCTTTGTGGCGCTGGCGTTGCTGCCGGTCTTGGGCACGGATTTCGGCAAAGGGGCGGTGCGCTGGTACTCATTGGGTTTTGCGTCGATCCAGCCCGCCGAATTCCTGAAACCGGGCTTTGTAATTTTGGCCGCATGGCTGATGTCAGGCAGTAACCAGATCAACGGGCTTCCGGGCAAGCTGTATTCCTTTATCATCGCGATCACCATCGTTGGTTTTCTGGTGATGCAGCCTGATTTTGGTCAAGCAGCGTTGGTGTTGTTTGGCTGGGGCGTGATGTATTTCGTCGCCGGTGCACCGCTGTTTTTACTGCTGGGCATGGCGGGGCTGGTGGTGTTTGGCGGCACGTTTGCCTATAATAACTCCGAACACTTTGCGCGGCGTATCGACGGTTTTCTATCGACCGAGATCGACCCGACCACCCAAATGGGATACGCGACCAACGCCATTCAGGAGGGCGGATTTTTCGGCGTCGGCGTTGGCGAAGGCCAAGTGAAATGGTCACTGCCAGATGCCCATACCGATTTCATCGTGGCCGTTGCCGCCGAGGAATACGGCCTGATCCTGGTGCTGGTTATCATCGCGCTTTATGTGATAATTACGGTGCGATCCCTGCTGCGCCTGATGCATGAACGTGATCCGTTTATCCGGCTGGCGGGCACTGGGCTGGCCTGTATGTTCGGGGTTCAGGCGATGATCAACATGGGCGTGGCTGTGCGCCTGCTGCCCGCCAAAGGCATGACGCTGCCGTTTGTCAGCTATGGTGGATCGTCCTTGATAGCGGGCGGTATTGCGGTTGGCATGTTGCTGGCCTTTACCCGCACGCGACCCCAAGGCGAGGTTAACGACCACTTTGCGCGGCGGGGGCATTAGGCAATGGCCAAAGCACCGCTTCTGATTATCGCGGCTGGCGGCACGGGCGGGCATATGTTCCCGGCCCAAGCGTTGGCCGAAGCTATGTTACGCAAGGGCTGGCGGGTCAAGCTGTCAACCGATGCACGTGGCGCCCGCTATACTGG
>JAFLKA010000087.1 GCA_022712735.1 Marinosulfonomonas sp.
GGTCAGCACAAATATGGTGAACACCTGTCCGACCAGATCACCGGAAAAGGCGGAAAAGGCGACAAGGTTGATATTGACGGCGAGCAACATCAGCTCGATCGACATCAAAATGATAATGACGTTCTTGCGGTTCAGGAAAATCCCGAAAATGCCAATGACGAACAGTGCGGCGCCAACGGCCAGATAGTTTTCAATTCCGATCATATTCACAACCCCTGCCCCGGTTTCACATCAATCATTTCCAGCGACTTGGCCGGATCACGGTGCATCTGCGCCATCACGTTCTGGCGTTTGATACCGGTGCGGTGGCGCATGGTCAGCACAATCGCGCCGATCATCGCCACCAGCAGGATCAAGCCCGCGGCCTGAAACAGATAGATATACTGATCGTAAATCAACTGGCCCAAAGCGGCGGTGTTATGCACCTGCCCCGCGTCCGGTGCCACGGCAGCGCGTGCGGCTTGTGCCCCCTCGGACACTTCCCAAACCCCGAACACCATCGCCAGTTCCAGCAACAGCACCACGCCGATCAGTCCGGCAATCGGCACGTATTTGGCCATCTGCCCGCGCATTTCGGCGAAATCCACGTCGATCATCATCACCACGAACATGAACAGCACCATGACAGCGCCGACGTAAACGATCACCAACAGCATGGCGACAAATTCAGCCCCCAACAGTACGAACAATCCCGCCGACGACAGGAACGCCAAAATTAACCACAGCACCGAGTGCACGGGGTTTTTGGCGACCACTGTAAACAGCCCACCAATCACCGCGCTAATGGCGAAGATGTAAAATGCGATATCCGCTACACCCATTTTTTTGTCCCTTCGTTCACGGGGTCATTGCCCCTTAATTTGCCTCGACGCCTCTATCAGCGATAAGGCGCGTCCATTTCCAGATTGCGGGCAATCTCGGCTTCCCAGCGGTCGCCATTGTCCAGCAGTTTTTCTTTGTCGTAAAACAGCTCTTCGCGGTTCTCGGTGGCATATTCAAAGTTCGGCCCCTCGACAATCGCATCCACCGGACAGGCCTCTTGGCAGAACCCGCAATAGATGCATTTGGTCATGTCGATGTCATAGCGCGTGGTGCGGCGCGACCCGTCATCGCGCGGCTCCGCATCAATGGTGATCGCCTGTGCCGGACAGATCGCTTCACACAATTTGCAGGCAATGCAGCGCTCCTCGCCATTGGGGTAGCGGCGCAACGCGTGCTCACCACGGAAACGCGGCGACAGGTAGCCCTTCTCATGCGGATAATTCAGCGTCGGCTTTGGCGCAAAGAAGTATTTGAACCCCAGCTGGAACCCTTTGATATAATCAAACAGCAGGAAGTATTTCGTTGCGCGAACGTAATCAAATGCCATGTTCTTATCCCCCCACGGCCCAGCGGGCATAGGCCCCGCCGAACGCTCCAAAATGCGCCATGAAGGCAACGAAGACGACCCATGCCAGCGACAGCGGCAGGAACACTTTCCAGCCAATGCGCATCAACTGGTCATAGCGGTAGCGCGGCGTGATCGCCTTGACCATCGCGAAGATGAAGAAGAAGAACACCATCTTGCCAAACATCCACAGCACCCCATCAGGCAGGAACGGGACGGGCGACAGCCAGCCGCCGAAAAACAGCACCGACATCAGCGCGCACATCATGAAAATCGCGATGTATTCGCCGGCCATATACAGCAGGTAAACCGTGGCGGAATATTCCACCATAAAGCCCGCAACCAGTTCGGATTCTGCCTCTGGCAAATCGAACGGCGGGCGGTTGGTTTCCGCCAAGGCGCTGATAAAGAACAGGATAACCATCGGGAAATGCGGCAACCAGTACCAACTGAAAAAGCCGTAATTGCCGTCTTGGGCCCGCACGATATCGCTGAAATTCAGCGACCCTGTGGAAATGATAATCCCGATCAGGATCAACCCAATGCTGACCTCGTATGAAATCATCTGCGCCGCCGAGCGCATGGCGCCAAGGAACGGATATTTCGAATTGCTGGCCCAGCCGCCGATGATCACGCCGTAAACCTCGAGCCCGCCAATCGCGAACACATAGAGCACCGCGACGTTCAGATCGGCCAGCACCCAGCCGTCATTGAACGGCAGCACCGCCCATGTCAGCATCGACATCACGAATGCCACCATCGGGGCGAGGATAAACAGCGGTTTGTCGGCACCGGCAGGGATAATCACCTCTTTGAACACATATTTCAGCGCATCCGCCACCGATTGCAGCAGGCCATAAGCCCCCACCACGTTTGGCCCTTTGCGCATCTGCACAGCGGCCCAGATTTTGCGGTCCCCCCACACAAGAAACAGCAGTGAAATCATCACAAAAGCAATGATCGCAAGCACTTGCGCGAAGATCAGAACAAAAATCCCTAGCGGGGTTGTTAAAAATTCAGCCATCAGTTCTCACACCCTCGGTATCGCGTTTTCAATGCAGTCGGTCACGGCGACCTCGGCATCAATTGTTTTCAGTCCCTGCGGTAAGGCCGCCGAGATGGTGTAAACCGAATCCCCGCTCCAAACGCCATTCTTCTCAATGATTTGCGTGCGTACGTGGCGGGCAAATCCATACCCACGGATCAATGCATATTGCACGGCAGCACATTGCGCATAGGCCGCCACATCCGCATCATCCCGCGCCCCGCGCATGGACACGAAAAAATTTACCAGGTCCCCGTCCAGCAGCCGCGTGTTGATGCCCAGATAGACCGGTTCAAACGGCCCCCGCGTAACCGGTTCCGTTGGCTCGCACGCCGCCAACCCACCAAGAATGGTGAGAGCCGCTGCCAGTTTATGAACCACCTGCTGCATCATTACTCCGCCGCCACCTTGGTCGTGTTGCGGGCCTTGGCCCCTGCCGACAGTTCGGCCATCAATGCACTTGCCCGTGTGATCGGGTTGGTCAGATAGAAATCCGCAATCGCGTTTTTGAACGTGGCCTTGGCCGGTTTCTTGGCCGCAATCCGCTTCCATTCATTTTCCGGCACCACATCCATCTGCGCCATATGCGGCACTTCTTTAATGATGGCTTTGCGCAAAGCCGCCAGCGTGTCATAGGGCAACGCCATGCCCAGTTCCGCCGACAACGCCCGCAGGATGGCCCAGTTTTCTTTGGCATCCCCTGGCGCAAACCCGGCACGGTTGGCCATTTGCGGGCGCCCTTCAAGGTTGACAAACACGCCGCTTTCCTCGGTATAGGCAGCGGCTGGCAAGATCACGTCAGCGCGGTGCGCCCCACGATCGCCATGACTGCCTTGGTAAATCACGAAGGCACCCTTGGCGATGTCCACTTCATCCGCGCCCAGATTATAAACCACATCCACATCCTCAAGGGCTGCTGTCATGCCACCCTCGGTCACTGCGTCCACATCCATTGCGCCGACACGGCCAGCGGCGGTATGCAGGATCATCAGCTTGCTGTCGGTGGCCTCGGCCAGTTTCATGGCTTGGGATAGAACGGCTTCACCGTCCGCCTCATTGATCGCGCCCATGCCGACAATCACCACACTCGGCACATCCAGCACGTCATTGAAGTCATCCTCCATGATGCCCATCAGATCGGCACGGCTATCGCCCATGTGAAAATAGTCATAGGTCAAATCCACCGGCGCGCCGAGCAGGGCAATATTGCAGCCCCGCGTCCAGGCCTTGCGAATGCGGGCGTTCAGAACCGGAGATTCGTCACGCGGATTACAGCCAATCAGCTGGATCATCTGCGCGTTCTCAATATCCTCGATGGTCGCGGTGCCAACATAAGCCGAACGATTGCCCGCGGGCAGTTTCGCGCCATCCACACGGCACTCGACGTTACCACCCTGCCCCTCGATCAACTGTTTCAAAGCAAACGCAGCCTCGACCGGCACCAGATCGCCGACCAGACCGGCAATCTTTTTGCCCTTCATCGCTTCAGCGGCCTTGGCCAGCGCCTCGCCCCAAGTCGCGGGCTTCAACTTGCCACCAACCCGAACATACGGCTGATCCAGCCGTTGGCTCCGCAACCCGTCCCAAACAAACCGTGTTTTATCGGAAATCCATTCCTCGTTCACGCCATCATGGTTGCGTGGCAATATCCGCATCACTTCGCGCCCTTTGGTATCCACCCGAATGTTGGACCCCAGCGCATCCATCACATCAATCGTTTCGGTCTTGGTCAGCTCCCACGGGCGCGCGGTGAACGCATAGGGTTTGGACGTCAGCGCACCGACCGGACACAGATCAATGATGTTGCCTTGCAGGTTGCTGTCCAGCGTTTCGTCCAGATAAGCGGTGATCTCGGCATCCTCGCCACGGCCGATTTGGCCCATCACGGTGATACCGGCAATTTCGGTGGTAAAGCGCACGCAACGGGTGCAGGAAATGCACCGCGTCATTTCGGTGGCGACCAGCGGACCAAGTTCCAGATGGTCAACGGCGCGTTTCGGCTCGTTATAACGCGATCCCGACTGCCCGTAGGCCATCGCCTGATC
>JAFLKA010000088.1 GCA_022712735.1 Marinosulfonomonas sp.
ATGCAGCGCCTTGATCCGGCGCTTGCCTTCTTGCTGACCTCCTCGGCCCGCACCTCGGCACAGGCGATTGAACATAACCTGCCGCCAAACACTATCCATCAGTTTTTGCCGCTCGACAGCCCGCATTATGTGCGGCGTTTTCTGGACCACTGGCAGCCGCAGCTATCGGTCTGGGCCGAGCGCGACATCTGGCCCGCATTCCTGACCGAAATCGAGCGCCGGAACATCCCGATGGCCTTGGTCAACGGCCGGATGAGCGCGGAATCGGCAAAATCCAAACAACGGGCCCGCCAGTTCTTTGCCGCCCTCTACGCCAAATTCCGTTTCATCGAGGTTCAGGATGACGAGAGCGCGACAGGGTTCGCCAGCCTAGGTGTTCCGACCGACAAAATCCGCATCACCGGCACCCTGAAGGCGGGCGCCGATGCCCTTGCCGATCTGCCCGAAAAACGCGCCCGCATGGAAACCGCGCTGAAGGGCCGCCCCGTTTGGCTCGCTGCCTCAAGCCACCCCGAGGATGAGATCGTAGTTCTCAAAGCCCACAAACAACTGTTGGAAACAAAACCCGACACTTGCCTGATCATCGCGCCGCGCATTCCCGACCGCGCCAAGCGCATCCTGAAACACGCGCTGGATCAGGGGTTTCAGGCAGCAATCATTCAGGATGACACAGCCGGTTTATCTGGCCTCCAGATCGCCATCACGGACCGGATCGGCGAAATGGGCCTGTGGTATCGGCTGGCCGACCGCTGCCTCATAGGTGGGTCGTTCAACGATGTGAACGGCCACAACCCGTACGAGCCCGCCCTGCTGGATTGTGCCATCACCCACGGGCCAAACACCCGTAATTTCGCCGATGACTACGCCGCCTTCCATGCCGTGGACGCAGCATGGCAGGTGCAGGACGCCGACGCATTGGCCAACGCCATGGCCAGCCCCGCCCTGCTCAGAATGCGCGGGGCCGCAGCGTCCGTTGCCGCGCAGGGCAAACAGGCCGTTGCCAAGACCGCACAAAGGCTTTTGGCGCTGCTCTGACGCGGGGCAAGATTACTATATCAGCCGATTACACAGGACCTTGGGGAAAGTCATTCGTATCAAACCGGCTGATCTCGAACGGACTGGTCTGATCCAGACGGCAAATACCCGATTTTGTCGTTAAACCGGCGATACAATTCTGCGCCTTGAGAATGTCGATTGTATCATGGTTATACCCGCCATAGGGGTAACACATTATCCAATCCCTGACCGGCGCGCCAAGGCTGGACAAGAACGCCAATGACTTGCTGATTTCGCTCGCTTGCCCCTTCCGGTCCAAAGAATTCAGCCAAACGTGGTTATATGTATGGTTTCCCACATACATTCCCTCGGACTGTAGCGCTCTCAGATCATCCGCCGACATGTACAGCTCTTCGCAAAACTCCCGCTCGCTTCGCCCGACGTGTTTTTCAAACAGGTTGGTGACAATAACAGCCCGCATTTCTACGCTCAACTCGCGTTGCAGCATCCGCTTGAAAAAGATGACGTCCTTACCATCAAAGTTGTTTGGCTTTGCCAGCTTATCCCACAACGCGTCCCAGCGCTGTTCGGGCAAGCCCTGCATACGGGTTTGGGCCTTCAAATCTGCAATCAGCACTGAAATATCATCTGTCGCGGCTAGGATAAAATGGAGCGCATTCACATCCAGCAATTTCTTTTCAATGACCGAACAGGCCGGAGGGAAAAAACACCCCTGTATGCCGCGCTTGATCAATTCGGGCAAAACAAAATCGAAATGGTCCCGATACCCGTCATCGAACGTCAACAAACACGCATTATCAGGCAGCGCCTCGCCGGACTTCAGATGGGCAATAAGATGATCTGCCGAAATAAACGCGTATTGTTGTGACAGATAATCCAGCTGCTCCCGAAACCCAGACAGCTCCAACCCTTTGATCCTAGGGTACTGGCTGCCTTTTAGCGGCCTGACATAGTGATACATAACCGACGTGAGCTGCATAGATGCGATTATCCCTGCTGTAGCACTGGCCGGTCAAGATCGGCGTCTTGCTTGGTCAGATATAGTTTTGATAAATCTGCCAATTCGGAAAACCCCTGTCTGGCCCAGTATATTAATGATGTCGTTGGCGGGTTTCGCATTTCGAGCGGCGAAAACAAATGCGGGAATTGAAAGCAGGCATCATCCTCGACCGAGAACCATTGATTTGCGATGAAATGCCGCGAGATTGCAGAGGATGTGCAATAAAAATCTATCACATCGACCCCGTTCTGCAGCGCGTAATCCTCAACAAAGGACCGCCCTGCATCAATACTGCGCGCATCACCAAACAGATCCATAACATGACAAATACGAAACCCCGCATCAGTATCATGTATGCGCAACGCAACAACTGCACCATCGTCTGTTTTGCCGCTGGATACATGATGCAGCTCATAGCGGAACATTGGGTGTTTCCTGTATCGCCAGCCTATCTGCGCCGCCCCACGATCAAACATATTCAAATGCGCCCGTGCTTTTTTATAAGCGGCATCAATATCGCCGTCAGACAGCGGCGCTTGACGGTAATTCCCGATATTGGTCTTGCTCCATTTCGGCATCAACCGTTGCCCCAGATCATTGGTCTGGCAAAATGGCTTAATCCGCTGGTAATTGATGACTTTGATATATCTGGGGATATGGCGCATGAACCGAAAACCGCTGCGCAAATAAATCGGCAACGCCTGCTCTGTAATTCCCATGCCGATCAGCACATCATAGGATGCCATAATCTGTTTTAGAATTTTCGCGCCTGCGCCAGATGTTCTATAATCCTGATGCACAATCCAGGTGGTCATCTCGGCACCACTAACAACGCGCCCGTTTAATGAAAACTGGCGGGGCGTCAGGCCCATGACACCGGCAATCCGGTCAGCCTTTGCATCATATGCAATCACACAGTTATCGCCGGCTGGCCCGCTGGGCGTTTGCACGCATTGCCAATTATAGAAACCGGCATCGGACAAGGCGATGGGTCTTGCCCAGTTATCTCTATAAAACTCTTGCACTCTGCTCGACAGAACACCCAAGTCCGAAACAGTCCCTACTTCCAATTCACTATCCTCATCCTCTGGATTAGATGATATGTTGTCTTATTAACGATAAGATGCAAAGAAGTCGAAGGACAAGATCAGCCTTGGAAATGGTTGTAAATAGACGCAAGGGAAATCCATGTCTGCTACAGCAATAGCATCGTCTAGATCAGGTTCGATGTGGCTTAAGCTCGCTGTTTACAGGTTGGTCTGGGCAATCCTTCTGCCGCTGATTGTATTCTACCTTTTGCTGCGCAGCCTAAAAGACAAAAGATATAGGTATTTCATCCCTGAACGGTTTGGATTTTACCATATCAGCGCCAATGCAACAATCTGGATACACGCAAATTCACTGGGAGAAGTGCGGTCAGCGGCCGCTTTTCTAAAGGCATACCTTGATCGCGGCAAAACCGTTGTTGTCACAAATATGACCCCCGCCGGGCGCGCCATGACCCAAACGCTGTTCGCCGATCAGCTTGCCACAGGGCAGCTGATGATCGTGTATGTCCCGTTTGAATTCAAATGGGTTTACCGCCGTTTTTTCAAGGCTTTCAGCCCCGAGGTCGGGTTGGTGATGGAAGCGGAAATATGGCCACAGATGATCATGTCCTCCAAACAGGCCAATGTCCCGCTATTCCTGTGTAACGCACAATATTCCATGCGCAACAAACGCAAAGATAAAGGCCGGTTTATTGCCAATATCTGCAGTCAATACGCTGGCATCATTGCAAAATCAGATTCCCAAGCCGCGCGGTTTCGCAATATTGGCTGCCAGAATATTACCGTCTGTGGCGAAACCAGATTTGATCAGGAAATCCCCGCTGAACAAATCCGTGCCGCCACTGCCCTGCGCCCACTTTTGGCTGGTCGCCCCGTCATCACCGTGGCCAGCGTGGTGGCCAGCGAGGCCGCGCTGTACCTGCAAACCTATCAGGCGCTGATCGCCAAGGCCGATGCCGGCAAGCGGCCCCGCCCGTTCTTTATCCATGTCACCCGCGCCCCCGAGCGCTTCGCAACCGATTACAAAATCCTGACGGACGCCGGATTAACCACGCTGCGCCGTTCGCAAGTTCTGGATGATAACCTTGCCCCCGTCCCGAACATCGATTGGCAATCGGCGGATGTTCTGGTCGGCGACAGCCTTGGTGAAATGAACTTCTTCCAGTCCCTCGCCGATATCGTTTCGGTTAGTGGCTCGTTCAGCCCGCAAGGGTCGCACAACATTTGCGAACCCATCGCATTGGGCAAACCGGTGATCAACGGCCCTGTAATCTGGCCGATTGAATATCCAGCAGTCGAGGCCATCAACGAGGGCGCACTTTATCTGGTCCAGACCCCCGAAGAATTGGCCGAGGCGATCGACGCCCTGCTGACAAACCCCGACGAATTGCGCGCCCGCAGGCAAGCCGCCCAAGCCTTCCTTGCGAAATATTCCGGCGCGGTGGATAAGACATTGGCGGCGATCGATGCCGCATTAAAAGGTAATGGTGCAACATGACATTTCTGGTGATCGGATCCGGTGCAATCGGCTTACGGCATGCGGCCAACCTTGCGGTGCTTGGCGAGACTGCCGAGCTGGTCTCGTGGCGCGCCGAAGGGCTGGCGGGGGTCAAAGCCAAGCTGGCGACAAACAGCTATGAAGCCGCGTTCATCTGCACCGCCACGCAAATCCGCCTGCCGGTTATTCAACTGCTGGCCGACGCCAACATCCCCTTTTACGTCGAAAAACCGCTGGCCTACGCGCAATCCGATCTCACCGCGATCACCGACACCCTCGGTGATCTGGCGAACCGCTGTTTTGTCGGGCTGATGATGCGCTACCACCCTGCCCTGCGGTTCCTGCATGACCAAGACCTGAGCGCCACTTACCGTTTCCACTTTGAAATCGGCCACGACGTGCATCAATGGCGTCAGAACTGGCGTTTTGCCGACAGCTACGCCGCCAATCCTGACGGCGGCGGCGTGTTACTGGACCTGTGCCATGAACTCGACATGGCGCATTGCCTGTTTCCGACGGCCACGGTTAGCGCGGTCAGCGCCCTATCCCATGCCGACCATCCAAAAGTCGATTTCGCCAGCATGATAACCCTGCAAGGCGACCACCTTCAGGGCAGCGTTTCAATGGATTACATATCCCCCGTCAGCCACCGCAGTATCGCCCTGCGCGGCGCCGATACCTGTTACGATTTCGACATGGCCGCGAACCGTTTCAGCCAGCGTGATGGCAAAACCGAAGTGCTGCACGACCTGACCATTGATCGCCAAGTGATGTTCCAGAACACCATGGCCGATCTCCTGCGCCTGATCCGTGGCAAGCGGCCGCAAAACCCGCTGGCCCCCGTCCTTAGCGAAACACTGGCAAGTTCGGCGCTGATCTGTCAGGC
>JAFLKA010000089.1 GCA_022712735.1 Marinosulfonomonas sp.
ATCAACGCCCACGACATCGCGCGCGATGTTTTGGACCGGTTTGACGACGGCGAGTTCGACGTTGCGACGATATTCTACAACACGTTTGTGAATGTCGCGTTGCAGGAACCAACCACGCAGCAAATCATTCCGGCGTCGTTTGAAGCATCCGAGGATGCCGAGGCGGGCACCGTATATGATTACGAGCCGGGCGAGGACGAGATCCTGAAGGATTTGTTGCCGCGCGGTGTGGCCACCCAGATTTTCTCGGCCCTGCTGGAAAATGGCGCGTCCGAGCAAGGTGCGCGGATGTCGGCAATGGACAACGCAACACGTAACGCTGGCGATATGATTGACGCCCTGAGCATCGAGTATAACCGCTCGCGGCAGGAAAAAATCACCAACGAGCTGATTGAAAGTATTTCGGGTGCCGAGGCACTCTAGAAAAAGCGGAGATTTGAAAATGGCAAAAGCGAAAGCAACAGGCAAAGTCACTCAGGTGATTGGCGCCGTCGTTGACGTTCAGTTTACGGGTGATTTGCCCAAGATTCTGAACGCGGTGAATACCACAAACAACGGCAAGAAGCTGGTGATGGAAGTCTCGCAGCATCTGGGCGAAAACACAGTGCGCTGCATTGCGATGGACGGGACCGAAGGTCTGGTGCGTGGCGAAGCCGTGACAGACACTGGCGAGCCTATTATGATGCCGGTTGGTGTCGCAACGCTGGGCCGTATCCTGAACGTGATCGGCGAGCCGGTTGACGAAAAAGGCCCTGTGAAAACCAAAGACCGCCGTGCGATCCATCAGGACGCACCGGATTTTGCCGACCAGTCCACCGAGGCTGAAATTATGACAACCGGCATCAAAGTGATCGATCTTTTGGCCCCCTATACCAAGGGCGGTAAAATTGGTCTGTTCGGCGGTGCCGGTGTTGGCAAAACGGTTTTGATCATGGAATTGATCAACAACATCGCCAAAGTGCACTCTGGCCTGTCGGTGTTTGCCGGTGTTGGCGAGCGCACGCGCGAAGGCAATGACCTTTACCACGAGATGATCGAATCCGGTGTTATCGTTCCGGACAATATGGAAGAAAGCAAAATTGCGCTGGTTTACGGCCAGATGAACGAGCCTCCCGGTGCGCGGATGCGTGTTGCGCTGTCCGGTCTGACATTGGCCGAGCAGTTCCGCGATGAAACCGGTGCAGATGTGCTGTTCTTTGTCGATAACATCTTCCGCTTTACCCAAGCCGGTTCCGAAGTTTCGGCGCTGCTGGGTCGTATCCCGTCCGCTGTGGGCTACCAGCCAACGCTGGCCACCGACATGGGCATGATGCAGGAACGCATTGCATCGACCAAATCGGGATCAATCACATCGGTTCAGGCGATTTATGTGCCTGCGGATGACCTTACCGATCCGGCGCCTGCGACATCGTTTGCCCACCTTGATGCGACGACGGTTCTGGATCGTGCGATTTCCGAGCTGGGGATTTACCCTGCGGTGGATCCGCTGGGGTCGACCTCGCGTTTGCTGGACCCGGCTTTGGTTGGTGAAGAGCACTACAAGGTTGCCACCGACGTTCAGAAGGTGCTGCAACGCTATAAATCCCTGCAAGACATCATCGCCATTCTGGGCATGGACGAGTTGAGTGAAGAAGATAAACTGGCCGTGGCCCGTGCCCGCAAAATCCAGCGCTTCCTGTCGCAACCGTTTGATGTTGCTAAGGTATTTACCGGCTCTGACGGTATTCAGGTGCCACTGGAAGAAACAATCGCATCGTTCAAGGCTGTTGTGGCTGGTGAATACGATCACCTGCCAGAAGGTGCCTTCTACATGGTTGGCGGCATTGAAGACGTGATCGCCAAAGCCGAGAAAATGGCCGCAGACGTGGCCTAAGGAGAGTTTCTAATGGCTGATACAATGCAATTTGATCTGGTGTCACCGGAACGCAGCCTTGCGTCGCTATCTGCGACCGAGGTGCAAATTCCGGGTTCTGAGGGTGACATGACGATCCTTCCGAACCACGCGCCGGTTCTGACCACATTGCGCCCCGGCGTGGTGAAGGTTTCAGGCCCTGACGGGGACGCGGATTATGTGGTCACCGGCGGGTTTGTCGAAATTTCGCCCGAGGGTGTTTCGGTTTTGGCCGAGCAAGCACATGTCGGGTCGGAAGTGAAGAAAGAAGACCTTGAGGGTGCTCTGACTTTCGCCCGCGAGCAGGCCGAGAAGGCTGGCGATGAAGACAAGAGTGTCGCCGAGAAGCTGGTTGCCGATATGGTTCAACTGCTTGACGACATGGAGTGATCCCAGGTCTTGCTAAATAATTTCTAAAAGGCTCCGGAAACGGGGCCTTTTTACTTTTGTTAACTATTTTTTATTTAATATTTGAATTATTACTATATTTGCCCACTAGGGATGGGTAGAAAGCACGCCAAAGAGGGCCGGATGAAAAAACTGAACAGTCATTTACTTGGTATAGAAAACGGCTCGATCATGCTGTTTTCGGATTATCAGCATGATGGTGTGATGTGGACCGGTGAAGGGGCCCGCGAGTTTCGTAAAGTAATGGTGTTTGACGAGCCGTTTGCCAAAACACCTGTGGTTCAGGTCGGGATTTCGATGTGGGATTTTGACTGCGATACCAATCAGCGGGCGGATATATCTGCCGAAATGGTAAACCCCGAAGGTTTTGCGCTGGTTTTCCGCACGTGGGGCGATACGCGGATTGCGCGCGTGCGGGCCAACTGGATTGCGTTTGGTGAAGTGAAAGACGAAGATGACTGGTCGCTATATTAGGTCTTTTGGCCCCATTTGCTGCCTTTATACAGCGGCTTTAGCATATCCACATCAAACAGGGACGACACGGATGTGCCTTCCCATGTGTTCAGGATGGCCTGTGAAAACAGCGGAGCCACGGGCACGATGCGGATTTTGCGCGCGTCCAGAACAGGCTGGGTTGCCTGAATTGAATCGGTGATTACCAGATGCTTCATCACCGAGTTTTCGATCCGTTCAACGGCTGGGCCGGACAAAACGCCGTGGGTGATATAGGAATGCACCTCACTTGCACCATGTTCCATCAACACTTCGGCGGCTTTGCATAGGGTGCCAGCGGTGTCGCAAATATCATCGACGATGATACAGATTTGACCCTCAACATCCCCGATCACCTTCATTTCGGCGATTTCGCCGGGTTTGGAGCGGCGTTTGTCCACGATCGACAACCCGCTGCCAATGCGTTGCGCCAGATTACGGGCACGGGCCACACCGCCAACATCGGGCGAAATGATCGTCACCTTATCCATCCGGTCGCCAAAGTGGTGCATGATGTCGAGCGCGAAAACTGGTGAGGCATAGAGGTTATCGACCGGAATATCGAAGAAACCCTGAATTTGGGTGGCATGCAAATCCATCGTCAACACCCGATCAATACCGGATTCGACAATCATATTGGCCACAAGTTTAGCTGTGATAGGAGTGCGGGCCTTGGTGCGCCGGTCTTGGCGGGCGTAGCCGAAATAGGGGATCACTGCGGTGATGCGGGCGGCCGAGGAGCGGCGCATTGCGTCGGCAATAATCAGTAATTCCATCAGGTTATCATTAGCGGGTTTTGATGTGGGCTGGATGATGAAGATGTCTTCATCACGCACGTTCTCGTAAACCTCAACAAAGATTTCCTGATCGTTGAACTGCTCGACCCGCGCATCCAGAAGACTGATATCCAAGCCCCCGTTCATCGTAGCATATCGGGCGATTTCTTCGGCTAATGGTTGGTTGGCATTGCCAGAAATAAGCAGCGGTTTGGACGTTGTCGGCATATTTGCAGATCCCCGTGTGGCAGCAGATTCGTAACGTTGACACCGCTTACCATCCGGCTAGGCCCGAGGCTGCCGTATCGCTTTTATGCTGGCGGTATCGGCTATCGTTGGTTTTGTAGCTGTATTTTATGCTTCACCTAATGTTGGTTTCCTTGAATCCTACATTGAATCAAAACTAAAACAAAAACTTCATACTGAGCAAGTTGATATTACAACTGTCACAATTCGTTGGGATTCTGGCCCCATGCTTGATATTAAGTCGGTTAATTTAAGTACACAAAATCTGTCCATAGAATCATCCCATATCATGTTTTCATAGATC
>JAFLKA010000090.1 GCA_022712735.1 Marinosulfonomonas sp.
CACCACCGCGCCCTCGGTAATCTACCATATCTACCAGCGCGACGGCACGATGATCGAGCTGCACAACCCCGCCGACATGCCCGACATGTCCACCGTTGACCACCTTGAGGAGCCGCGCATCAAGGCGACGATCCTTGTGCCTGACGAATATCTCGGTGATGTGCTGAAACTCTGTCAGGATCGGCGCGGCATCCAGATCGATCTGACCTATGCGGGATCGCGCGCTATGGTGGTTTACGACCTGCCGCTGAACGAAGTGGTGTTCGATTTTTATGATCGTTTGAAATCGGTCACCAAAGGTTATGCCTCGTTCGATTACACCATCGAGGCCTACCGCGAAGACCGTCTGGTGAAAATGTCGATTTTGGTGAACGAGGAGCCGGTGGACGCGCTATCGACCATGGTCCATGCCGACCGCGCCGAGGCCCGTGGGCGGGCTATGGTTGAAAAGCTGAAAGATTTGATCCCCCGTCACATGTTTAAAATCCCGATCCAGGCGGCGATTGGCGGGCGGGTGATTGCCCGCGAAACCCTGTCGGCGATGCGCAAGGATGTGACGGCGAAATGTTACGGAGGGGACGCGTCACGCAAGAAGAAGCTGCTGGAGAAGCAGAAGAAGGGCAAGAAGAAGATGCGCCAGTTCGGGAAGGTGGAGATTCCGCAAAGCGCGTTTATTTCGGCGTTGAAGATGGATGATTGATGGGGGCGATGCTCTCAGTGGATAGATCAAGCCAACCCTGTTGTGCGAGTTTTGGCCCGCTATCAACCGACATAACAAACATGCCGTGCGTTTCAGCTTAAAACAACCCGTCGCCGCCCTGTTCCTGCTCCATCACCTCATCAACGATCACCGCTCCTGCGGCACCAACCAATAATGGGGTGCAGCCGGAAATCGCGGCGCTCGCCACGACAAGCGCCAACACCCGCCAGAATTTACTTTGCATGTTGTCATCCTCCTGCCGCACCCTATCGCGTAATATGTGATCGTCGCCACAAGAAATTAATATTCTCCCAACCCCCTGACCTAAAACACTTTCCTGACTTATCCACAGACTTTCCACAATAAAACCAAAGACTTATCCCCAAGAAATTTCGCCACGCAAGCATTTTTCCCTTGAACGACTCACCTACGTTTGCCAATCTGAACTTACAGCAAAGGGTTCTTAGAACCCCGCGCGATACGCAAAGCCCCTCGGAGCTTGCGCGGATTGGAGGAAGTCTTCGGACGGAAATCAAAAAGCGAAAGTTTGTGGGAAGCAGCAAGTAAGTATGGGTTCTTCGGAACAAATATGAACAGGCAGTTTATCGCGGGCGAGCGGGTCATGGAAGGTTTTCGGACTGGAAATGGCAGCAAAGGTTCTTCGGAGCCCGCGCATTGAGGAGAGAAGCCCTTCGGGGTGGACCAATTCAGGAAGACGTCAGGATGTGCCGCAAGGCACGATGTGCAGACCGCGTCTGAGCACCTGGCGTCTTTTCCTGTGTTTACATCCCAGCCAAAATAAAGCCTGTCAAAATGAAACGAGGCCCGGTTGCCTATGCATCCGAGCCCCGCTCTCACATCAGAATTGCATTTTTCCGCGTCTATGCACCTGTGCCTAAGGCGATACACGGTGCAGAGGCCAAGATCAACTATATCTTGTGCCCTGATGACGTATTTCCGCAATAACCATGGTGCGATACTACGGAATGTTGTTTCGACCATTTGACATGGTGCTGTGAGTCGCGCGGCAATCCGCCTCTATCCGCAGCCCCTATTAACCTGATAGATAGCGTCAAAGATTCCTTAACATGGACGCACACACATGGCCGATGCAGCACAAACCGCCCCCGAAACCGGCAACCGTTTAGTGAACTATCCGATCACCTTTTACGCCATCACCATGGGGCTGTTCGGCCTGACGCTTGCCCTGCACGCCGCCAGTCGGGTATTGGAATGGGTCGGGCCGTTTAGCAATATCATGCTGTGGGTATCCCTTGCTGTATTCGCTATAATAACAATCGGTTACCTTGCAAAAATGGTGATCCATCCTGCCGCGGTTTTGGCCGAATGGAACCACCCGATACGCGCCACGTTTTTCCCCGCTGTCTCGATTTCACTGCTGTTGATGGCGGTTTGCTTCCTGCCAGAAAACGCAGGCATCGCCAATATGCTGTGGATCGTCGGCGCCATCCTGCAAGGGTTTCTGACGCTTGCCATCATTGGTCGGTGGATCGGCCATAAACCGTTTGAATACAGCCACATAAACCCCGCGTGGTTCATCCCTGCCGTTGGCAATGTTGTAGCGCCAATCGCCGGTGCCCAACTGGGGTATGTCGAGTTGTCATGGCTGTTCTTTTCCGGCGGAATATTGTTTTGGATCATACTGTTAACCCTGGTGATGAACCGCCTTATTTTTCACACGCCACTGCCCGGAAAACTGCTGCCGACCCTCGTGATCATGATCGCGCCACCCGCCGTTGCCTTCATCGCCTATCTGAACCTGACCGACGGTGTGGACACTTTTGCACGCATTCTTTTGAACCTTGGATATGTGTTCGCGCTGATCGTTCTGACGCAAATACCGCGCATATTGAAACTGCCGTTCGCTATGTCGTTCTGGGCGCTATCGTTCCCCATAGCATCCCTTACAATCGCATCGTTCCGGTATGGGGCGCTGGCAAAATCGCAAGCGCATGAAACCATTGGTGTGATCCTGCTTGCTGTGCTGGTTGCGGTGATTGCTGTTTTGGCCTTTCGCACTTTGCTCGCCATCACGCGCGGCCAAGTTTGCCAGCCGGAATAGATGATGTAGATCAAAGACTCATATCTAGATTCTGGAATATTATGTGCAAAAGATGAAATAAGGTCTGGAGGAATTTAAGATGTTTAGACTGACACTTTTGATGTATTCATTCGTATCGGCAACATTGGCAGGGATCGCGATTATCGCTGTGTTGGTTGCCGGGTATGGAACGCAGATGCCAATTATCTATGCTGCAATTGCCGGTTTCGCTTTGGCATTGCCGGTTTCCTGGATTTTGGCCAAGAAGCTATCCTCGCTTCGTTAAAACTGATAAATTTCAGAATAAGGCTTGCACTTCGCTGTCATAGCAGCGAAATGCAGGCCTATTGTTTTTTGGAGCACCATCATGCCAAACCCGACCGGTTATTCCCGCCTGCAAATCCGTCTGCATTGGATCATTACGATCCTGATTGTGGCACAGTTTGTTTTCAACGAGTCGATTGTCGGGGCATGGGATATGTTCATCAAGACGGGAACGACCGAGTTTTCGCCGTTGGTAGCTGCGCACGTATTCGGTGGTATTGCTATTTTACTGCTGGTGCTGTGGCGCTTGGCTGTCCGGTTAAAACGCGGCGCACCTCTGCCACCTGAATCCGAACATCCATTGCTAAAAATGGCGGCGCATCTGTCCCATTGGCTGCTTTACGCGCTGATGATCCTGATGCCGGTATCTGGCGTGTTGGCATGGTTCGGCGGGATCGAACAGGCGGCGACGAACCATTTTTACATGAAATTTGCTATGCTGGGCCTTGTGGCGTTGCATGTCGTGGCCGCATTGTTCCACCAGTTTGTTCTAAAGACAAACCTGATACAGCGGATGAAAACACCCGAAGCTTAA
>JAFLKA010000416.1 GCA_022712735.1 Marinosulfonomonas sp.
CGGGCCTCGTGCCAGCCGATGCCGGTGTTGATAATTGTCGCGCCTGCCGCCTCGACCTTTTGCGCCAGTTCAATCACCTCGTCAAAGGTTGAGCCATTCGGGATCAGGTCAATCATCGACAAACGATAAATCAGGATAAAATCATTGCCCACAACAGCACGGACCCGTTTCACCACCTCTAATGGCAGGCGCATCCGGTTTTCATAACTGCCGCCCCAGCGATCAACGCGTTTGTTGGTGTGGGTCACCAGAAACTGGTTCAGGAAATATCCTTCCGACCCCATCACCTCGACCCCGTCATAACCGGCGGCCTGCGCATTGGCGGCAGCGGTGGCGATGTCGGCGATCTGTTTCTCGATCCCGTCCTCATCTAGCTCTTTAGGTGCGAATGGCGAGATCGGCGATTTGACCGCACTTGGGGCAACGCAATCGGGGCTATAGGCGTAGCGGCCCGCGTGCAGGATTTGCATCGCAATCTTGCCGCCGTTTTCATGCACGCGATCCGTGATAATACGGTGGTTGGCAATGTCGTCGTCACTAAACAGGCCCGACGCGCCGGGGAAAACGCCGCCTTCAGGGTTCGGCGCCATGCCGCCTGTTACAATCAGGCCAACCCCGCCCCGCGCCCGCGCTGCGTAAAATTCAGCGACGCGGTCCCAGTCTTTGGTTTCCTCGAGCCCCGTGTGCATTGAGCCCATCAACACGCGATTTCGCAGCGTGGTAAAACCAAGGTCAAGCGGGGCAAGCAGATGGGGAAATTGGGTCATAAAGCGTCCTTTGTTACCAGAACACGCTGCACAGGGCGATCCAACCTGTCACCCGATACGCAGCGTCACACGTCACATGGTTTCAACACAGTGGCGCCGGAACGCCTTTTTCAGCATATCAAGTTCGCTGCGCAGCAGGTCCATTTCCACACGAATGTCGTCGCTTAATGGCTCGCCCGCAAGGATGGTGAAACTGTTCAATCGCCCGCCAGTGCGTAGATCGGTGATCAAAAAGGTCTGCACACCGTCCGACAGCGCCGTCATCGGGACAGGCACGCGCACAGCCCAGAACCCCTGTGCCTCGTCCTCGGTGACAGAAATATCCGCGATCACTTTGCCCAGATGGGTCACTTCGATTTCCGGCTGATAATTCCCGTCCGTGTCCGACACTGTCAGAACACCTTCCCAAACGCCCTCAATCAGGCGGGTTGCGGTTAATGTTAGATCGCTCATAATATTTCTCTCATACAGCTCTGCCCGCTACAATTCAGCGCGGGGTCGACGACTAAAGGTGATGTCACGCAAGATAATCTGGTTCATCTGCGGGCCTTCAAAAATCAGGTCAATCCAGATCCGCTCGGCCCGCTTTTCATTCAGTTTGGTGTATGCCAGATCGAATTCCACCATCACATCGCCTTCGTGCAATGGCAATTCACGCACCAGTTGTTCGGTGTTGGGGCCGTGTTTGACGTTCATCCGGGCGAAAATTTCCAGCGGCTTTTCCATTTCGACAATGGCATCCATCCGCAGCAGATGCTTTTTCTTTAGCCCATGCACCGCATCATCCGGCAAATCCAGAACGATCGACAAAAAGCTGCCGTCAAATTTGAAAACATCCATTTGCAGACCAAACGGTGCCAGATCCTCTTCTCTGGTATTGCGAATTTGGCGCAGGGTCAGTTCACTGATTTTGCAATCATGAAAAACGGTCGCCTCTTTGCCTAGCTTTGCTTTGTTTTGTGCCGCCGACATACCGCGCGGCGTGATCGGTCCGCGCCAGATTTCAGGACGATAGGCCCAATCCGAATTTAGCGGCTGCTGGATTGCGTCCGATCCGATTTGCGGCAGCATTAGACGGCTGTCTGCAACATGGATCACCTCTTGCAACGGGCGCATCATCGTGCGGGCACGCCCGCGCGTTATGCGGAGCGTCTCAAGGTCCATACCCTTGACCGCCTTGGCCAGACGCCCCCACCGCCGCAAGGCCCGTCGCTGGGATATCTTCTCGATAAAGGTGTTTATCCGGTTAGCCATATCTGTGCCACATCTGCGTTCTATGTTTTATGTCTTAGTGTTATCGTATATCGGGTCTTTGTTAAACAACCGCTTTAGAAAACGGATGCCAAGTGTGTTATCTACAGTCTACCTGACGGCCACCGCATTTTCCCTTTTAATCCGGTTCGCAAATTCGCCCAATGTTTCAAACCCTTCCGCGGTTGAAATCGGCTGATCCTCCAGCCAGACAACCGATACCGAAACGATCCGCCCCTTTACGTTGAACAGCCCCCGCCAGTATTCGTCGCCCGCCCCCGCCAGCGTGCCTGTGCTGCTGTCGCGCGCATGGATATAAAACACACCGTCTTTGCCGAGCGTTTCGATCACCTCGACCGTTTTGGCCTTGCCGTCACGGCTTAGGGCGGCGCGTCCAGCCTCGGATTTGAAAAATCTGGCCAAGGAGGTCATTGATGATGCGATCGGGGCGCTTTCGGTTTTGCGCGATACTGTCGCCATCAGGATTGCCGGAATATCCGGATTTGGGCGGTGCGACGCGTTTGAAATTGCGGCGCAGCTTCCCAACAGCACAAAGGCGCTGTTGGCTGAATCCTTTGTTTCTGTCGGATCAACGCAAAATCCGTGCGGCCCTGCAATCACCACATCCTTGCCGGAAACCCGCACCTTTTCGGGGGCGGGGGCGACAGTAGCTGTGGTTGACGGTGCCTTGGCGCTGCGTTGTATTATATCGTCACATGCGCCCAATACCATCAAGGCAACCAGTCCGGTCTTAAGGTACAATGTCACAATTACAGGTCCATATAGATGTGGCGTTCCACCTTGGCACCCGGATGGGTCACGGCACCAAGTTTTGCACCACCTACCTGCTGGGCATATTTCCACAACGCCCCTGACGCATAGATCGTTTCGCGCGGACCTTTCCATGCCTCGCGGCGCTTGACCATTTCAGCGTCCGACACATCGATCGACAGCTCGCCCTTGATCGCATCAAGGGTTATGATGTCGCCATCCTTGATCAAAGCAATCGGACCACCATGTGCTGCCTCTGGCCCAACGTGGCCGACGCAAAATCCGCGGGTCGCACCCGAGAACCGACCGTCGGTGATCAACGCCACCTTTTTGCCCATACCTTGACCCGAAAGCGCCGCCGTGGTCGCCAGCATTTCGCGCATCCCCGGCCCACCGGATGGGCCCTCGTTGCGGATCACCAGAACCTCGCCCTCTTTATACGCGCGCTTTTGCACCGCCTCGAACGCGTCTTCCTCGCATTCAAACACCCGCGCCGGTCCGCTGAAAACCTGCTCCTCGGCCGTCATGCCCGCGACTTTCACAATCGCGCCATCCGGTGCCACGTTGCCGATCAACCCAACCACACCGCCGGTTTTCGACAGCGGAGTCGCCACGGGGTAAATCACCTTGCCGTCCGCCTCGCGGGTGACGATGTCGATCTCCTCGCCCATGCTGCGGCCCGTCACGGTCATGCAATCGCGATGCACCAGACCGGCCTTGTCCAGCTCGCGCATGATCACCGGCACGCCACCGACCTCGTACAGGTCTTTGGCCACATATTGCCCACCCGGTTTCAGGTCGACAAAATACGGCGTCTCGCGGAAAATGTCACAAACATCGGCCAGATCGAAATCGATCCCCGCCTCATGCGCAATCGCGGGTAGGTGCAGCCCCGCATTGGTGCTGCCCCCCGTGCAAGCCACGATCCGCGCCGCATTGATCAGCGCCTCGCGGGTGACAATATCGCGGGCACGGATGTTCTTCTCGAGCAGGTTCATCACCGCACGACCCGACGCCTCGCCATATTGATCGCGGCTCTCGTAGGGCGCGGGGGCACCCGCCGAATTTGGCAGCGCAAGCCCGATGGCCTCGGACACACAAGCCATGGTGTTGGCGGTGAACTGACCGCCGCAAGCACCGGCAGAGGGACAAGCCACAGCCTCCAGCGCTTCCAGCTCGGCATCGGTCATTTTGCCCGCTTGGTGCTGGCCCACAGCCTCGAACACATCCTGAACGGTGACGTCTTTGCCGTTGATGCGACCCGGCAGGATTGATCCGCCGTAGATGAACACAGACGGCACATTCAGGCGCACCATCGCCATCATCATGCCGGGCAGGGATTTGTCACAGCCCGCAAGGCCCACAATCGCATCATAGCAATGGCCGCGCATGGTCAACTCAACCGAATCCGCAATCACCTCGCGGCTGGCCAGCGACGAGCGCATGCCCTCGTGACCCATGGCGATGCCGTCGGTGACGGTGATGGTGGTGAATTCGCGCGGGGTGCCGGAGGCGGCTTTGACGCCCATCTTAACCACCTGCGCCTGACGGTTCAGGGCGATGTTACAGGGGGCGGCCTCGTTCCAGCAGGTGGCGACACCGACCAATGGCTGATGGATTTCCTCGTCCGTCAAACCCATGGCATACAGATAAGAACGATGCGGCGCCCGTTCCGGCCCCTCGGTGACATGACGGCTGGGCAGTTTGGATTTATCGAACTTGGTATTTTTCATGATGACCCCCTGAATTATGCTTGGGATTTGAATAGGCGATGGGGGCGGGTTCATCAAGTGGGGATGAGGGGAGTATAGATGGTCCAACGTGATTATAGTGAGTATTCAAAAAACGGCCTTATGCTAACAATTACTCTACCCTCACACGATACCAAGCATAAACAGTGAACCCCACTATGACAATCAATGCAAAGTAGGGATCAATGAAAGACAGGCCGATTCCGTCTGGTACATGTTCGCGGCCCAGCCGCGTAATGAAATTATCACCTCGCAGAACAATACCCCATGCAGCAAAGCCGCCAAGGAGCACGGTAGCATCTACGGCTGTAGAAATGACCTCTGCGATTTTAGGGTTATCGTAATTATTGAGCAAACTATGTGCAGTTTTTGATATGAGAAAACAGAGCTTTATATGTAGCCAAGCCGCAATGCAAAAAACTAGAAATACGGCCCCAATTCGCCAATCCTGCCACCCAATAAAAACTGTGGTGAATAATACTAGGCCAAGAGGAAGCCATTTCATGATAGCAAGATTTTCGATCCATTTGATTAACTCAATCATCAGTGTTCCCCCCTCAATGCAACGCCGCCCGCACAAGAAACCCGTCCACCGTTTCCTCGCCCAGCGCCTTTAGCGCCTCCAGACGGTGCAACCCTTCGATCAGCACATAGCCATCCTTGCTTTTGCGCAGACGGATCGGCGTGGTCTGGCCCTCTTCCAGAATGCTTTCGGCGATTTCCTGCACCTTGGTGTCATCCAGCGTTTTGGCGCGCTTTACCGGCACACGGACCATGGCAATCGGGAAGGTTTCTTTTATGAGCATGTCGGGACTCCTTTGGGTCATAATTACCAGATTTCCTACTTGCACAACCCCTAACATTGCTGAATGTTCCCCCCATGCGCACACCCGAATTTGAAGCCTACATCGCCCCCGCCCGCCTGTATCCGCAAATCTGGCGGCTGATCCTTGGCATTGCGTTGATCCTGTTCGTCTATCTGGGGTTCATGGCGCTGGTGTTCTGGGGCGGGTTTGCCTATGCGACCCCGTTCAAATTCCTCAGCTGGGCCAATGCGGTGATGACCACGCAGGGGGCAGTGCCGACCCTGATCATGCTGTTCACATTCATCGGCATGGCGCTGGGGCCAATTATCGCCGCGCCTGCCTGCCACATGCGCGGGCCGGGCACGTTGTTCGGGCCGTTATCTACCACGATGCGCGGGTTCCTCACGGCAGTCATAATCGTCCTGCTGGTTTATGCGGTTTATAGCGCCGTCACATTTTATATTGAGCCACCCCTGCCCAACCTGCCCCTGAACGAATGGCTGAAATACCTGCCCTATGCCCTGCCGCTGATCCTGATCCAGACCAGCGCCGAGGAGTTGATCTTTCGCGGCTACCTACAACAACAGCTCGCCGCGCGTTTCAATTCGCGCCTGATCTGGATGGTGCTGCCATCCCTGCTGTTTGCCTCGCTGCATTACGACACATCGCTGGATGGTAACCTGTGGCTGGTGCTGGTCGTGACCTTTACCATCGCCATGATAGCGGCGGACCTGACCGAAAAAACCGGTAGCCTCGGGGCGGCCATCGGGCTGCATTTCACCAACAACATCTTTGCAATGCTGATCATATCAGTGCAGGACACGATCACCGGATTGGCGCTGTTTGTCACCCCGTACAGTAAATCCGATACATCTACCCTGCCGCTTGAATTGGGTATAAACCTGATCCTGCTGCTGGTGGTTTGGCGAATTTTGCGCATAGCGCTTGACCTTTGATTGCAATTTGATCAAACGCAGCTTATCTCGGATAATAACAAAAACGCTTAAGGTGCTTGCCCGATGAACTGGATTTCCAACTACGTCCGCCCCACGATCAATTCGCTGTTTTCACGGCGCGAAACGCCGGACAACCTGTGGACCAAATGCCCTGAGTGTAACACCATGCTGTTTCACCGTGAATTGGTTGAACACATGAACGTGTGTAACGAATGTGGCCACCACATGCGGATCACCCCGCGCGAAAGGTTCGCGTCCCTGTTTGACGGTGGCATTTTCGCTGAAATCGACGTGCCCGAAGTGGCGCTGGACCCTCTGACATTCAAGGACCAGAAAAAATACCCCGAACGGATCAAAATCGCCCAGAGAAATACCGGCGAAAAAGATGCTATTCTGGTGGCTGAGGGCGAAATTGGTCGCACGCCCATCGTCGCCGCCGCACAGGATTTTTCCTTTATGGGCGGATCGATGGGGATGTATGTCGGCAACGCCATCATTGCCGCCGCCCAGCGCGCAGTGAAACTGAAACGCCCGTTTGTGCTGTTTTCCGCCGCCGGTGGCGCGCGGATGCAGGAAGGTATCCTGTCGTTGATGCAAATGCCCCGCACCACGGTGGCCGTGCAAATGCTAAAAGAGGCGGGCCTGCCCTATATCGTCGTGCTGACCCACCCGACAACCGGCGGCGTCACCGCGTCCTATGCCATGTTGGGCGACGTTCAAATTGCCGAACCCAACGCGCTGATCGCCTTTGCCGGCACCCGGGTGATTGAACAAACCATCGGTGAAAAACTGCCCGAAGGGTTCCAGCGTTCCGAATATCTGCTGGACCACGGCATGCTGGACCGTGTGACCCATCGCAAGGATATCAGAGGCGAGCTGATCACCATTATCCGCATGTTGATGGGCCTGACGCCACCAGTGATGGGCGATTTACCCCCACCTGATAAGGCATCAGCGAAAAAGGCTGACAAGCCTGACGAGCAGGCGGACAAAAAAGCAGCGGCAAAGTGAACGCGCCAACCTCTGATGCCATCCTAGAACGGATGATGTCGCTGCACCCTAAAATCATCGATTTGACGCTGGGTCGTGTCCACGCGTTGCTGGCCGCCCTTGACCACCCTGAACGAAAACTCCCCCCCGTGATCCACATCGCGGGCACCAATGGTAAGGGATCAACCCAGGCGATGATCCGCGCCGGGCTTGAGGGGGCAGGCTGTGCCGTCCACGCCTATACCTCGCCGCATCTGGCGCGGTTTCACGAGCGCATTCTGTTGGCGGGCGAACATATTTCGGAACCCGCCCTGACCGATCTGCTGGACCGCTGCTATACGGCGAACAACGGCGAGACCATCACCTATTTCGAAATCACCACCATCGCAGGTATCCTTGCCTTCACCGAGGTTCCTGCGGATTACACCCTGCTCGAGGTCGGCCTTGGCGGGCTGCTGGACGCGACCAATGTCGTGGACAGGCCCGCGCTGACCGTGATCACGCCGGTGTCCATCGACCACACCCAGTTTCTGGGCGAAACCCTGCCCGAAATTGCGCGGGAAAAGGCGGGGATCATCAAACGCGGTGTGCCTTGCGTGGTTGGCCCGCAACCTGACGCAGCGCTTGAAGTGATCGAGGCCACCGCCAACCGGCTCGGCGCTCCGCTACTCGCCTATGGCCAGCACTGGCACGTTTACGAGGAACGTGGGCGGCTGATCTATCAGGACGAAACCGGCCTGCTGGATCTGCCCCTGCCCAACCTGATCGGCGCGCACCAAATTCAGAACGCAGGCATTGCGCTCGCTGCCCTGCGCCACCTCGGGTTTGACGAAACTGCCTGCGAGGCTGCCGTCACCAACGCCACATGGCCCGCCCGCCTGCAACACTTGCGCCACGGCCCGCTGATTGATGCGGCAGACGCGGCGGAACTCTGGCTTGATGGCGGTCACAACCCCGCTGCGGGGCACGCATTGGCCGAGGCTCTAACCCGCCTCCCCAGCCGCCCGCTGCACCTGATCTGCGGCATGCTGAATACCAAGGATGTCACGGGTTATTTGCGCCCCTTGGCCGCGATTGCCCAATCCCTGCACGCGGTTTCGATCCCGAACGAGGTAAACACCCTGCCCGCTGCCGACACCGCCAA
>JAFLKA010000310.1 GCA_022712735.1 Marinosulfonomonas sp.
CAGCCGTGTGCTCTTCCGATCCCCTTAAATACCTGCGCCGCAGGCAAACGCGCTTTGGCCCGCAGGGTCAAAGCGCTTGGGGCGACACGCGCAAGCGTGGCGCAATCCCTCGATCAGTCCCGCGCATAGGCTTTGACGAAATTCCGCAATATCAACTCGGGCGTATGCACATCCGACGCGTGGCACATCTGAACCAAACGCACTGCATCCTCTGGCGCAAAATAGCCCTTGTCTTTGTAAACCCCGATCCGCACTTCAAACCCCGCGCTATCGGCTTCGGGGTGAAACTGTGTGGCGTATACATTTTCGCCAAACCGGATCATCTGATACGGGCAGTTTGGCGATGACACCAGATGCACGCAGCCATCCGGCAGCTCTTGCAACGCCTCTTTGTGGCCCACAAACGCGGTAAATTGTGCGGGTAATCCGTCCAACAACGCATCTTTCGCGCCGTCAGCCGTCACAGCACATTGCGAAGTGCCCACCTCCTCGAAATACCGCTCTTTGGTGACGCGCCCATTCAAATGCGCGCCCAAAACACCGATGCCGTAACAACAACCCATAAACGGAATATCTTGCGCACAGATTTGCGGCATCAGGCCCATGACGGCCGCTTCAATCTTTGCTTCAACTGCCGACTTTCCCTCGGGCGGGTCCGACACACAGCCCGGCCCGCCGCCAACAATCACGCCGGAATAATCATCCAGATCAAGGGCTTGCGGAATGTCCTCGCAATCCAGCCTGATCCGGTGCACCTGATCGGGCCGCAATCCCCCCTTGTCCAGAAACGCCTGAAACTCGTCATCAGACGCCTCTGTTTCAGGGCGCAATTGCAGGATCAGAAACGGTTTCATCCCTTCCGCACTTACGCAGCTGGCATCCGGCTTTCGACCATTTCGGCCCACCAGCTGCACCCGACCGGAATTGCTTCGTCGTTGAAGTTATATTCAGGGTGGTGCACCATCGCGCCCTCTTTGCCATTGCCCATCAGCATATAAGCACCGGGGCGTGATTCCAGCATGTAAGAGAAATCTTCGCCGCCCATAACCAGAGCAGCATTAGTGTCGCACCCGCCTGAAACCTTGGTCGCGGCTTCGGCTGCATAATTTGTCTCGATCTCGTGGTTTACTGTCGCCGGATAGCCATGCATGTAGTTGACCGTGGCCGTCGCGCCATAAGCTTCGGCGGTGGCCTCGGCCAGCTTGATCAGCCGCGCCTCGGCCAGATCACGCATGTCTTTTTCCAAAGTGCGCACGGTGCCCTTTAGCGTGACAATCTGCGGGATCACGTTAAACGCTTTGCTTTCCGTCTCGAAGCTGGTGACGGACACCACCATCTGTTTCACAGGGTCCGCATTGCGCGAAACGATGCTTTGCAACGCCAGAACGATATGGCTCGAGACAACCGTGGGATCAACGCAAACGTCAGGCTTGGCCGCATGGCCACCCTTGCCCTTGACCGTGATCTGGAACTGGTCAGTGGCGGCAAAGAACGGACCCGAGCGAATGGCGAAGGTGCCAATTTCCTCACCCGGCCAGTTGTGCATGCCGTAAACTTCCTGCACGTTCCAGCGGTCCATCATCCCGTCATCGACCATTTCCTTGCCGCCGCCGCCGCCTTCTTCGGCGGGCTGAAAGATCAGAACGACAGTGCCGTCAAAATTGCGGGTTTCGGCCAGATATTTGGCGGCCCCCAGCAACATCGCGGTGTGGCCGTCATGGCCGCAGGCATGCATCAAGCCGGGGGTTTTGGAC
Organism: Marinosulfonomonas sp.; assembly: GCA_022712735.1. The sequence continues at coordinate 1,755 of JAFLKA010000310.1, forward strand.
GCATACTCCAGCCCCGTGGCTTCCATAATCGGCAGGGCGTCAAAATCGGCACGCAAGCCAACCACCTTGCCCGATGTGTCGGTTTTACCCTTGATCACAGCGACAACGCCGGTGCGTCCGATCTTGCCGACCACTTCATCACAGCCGAATTCCTTTAGCTTTTCGGTGATAAAGGCCGAGGTTTTCGGCGTATCAAACAGCAATTCGGGGTTTTCGTGCAGGTGGCGGCGCCAGCCGGTGATTTCATCCTGCATTTCGGCGAAACGATTTTTAACGGGCATGGGTTATTCCTCACATAGATGGTCAACCAGACGGTGCATGAATTGCTCTCCCGCCTCAAATTGACTGATTTCGATAAATTCATTGGCTTGGTGGGCTTGGTCAATACTGCCGGGGCCACAGATGATGGATGAAAAACCGCGTTGCTGAAACTGGCCAGCCTCGGTGCCATAAGACACCACATGGTTGGCGTTATCACCAGTCAAATGGCGCACCAGTTTTTCGGCCACGCCATCGGTTTCGGGCTGCAAGGCAGGCACGTCGAATTTGCGCACAACCTCGATGCTGGTTTCGGGCCGGATCGCTTGCATTTCGGCCTCGACCTCGCGCACTTTCTCCATATAGGTCGCTTCCCAATCATCAAAGCTTTCGCCCGGAACGACCCGCACGGCCAGCACAAATTCGCAGTCTTTGGCGGTGATATTATGGGCGGTTCCCCCCGCGATCACCCCGACATGCAGCGTGGTATAGGGCGGGACAAATTCGGCCACGATGGGCGACGGTGTGACGGCCGCGTTCTGGGCGTTTTTCTGGTTGGCCCATTCCAGCAATTTTGCCGCCTGCATCACAGCGGATACACCCGTGTGGATCAAGGACGAATGCACCTCGAAGCCATGCACATGGGTGGCAAACCCCAGTCCGCCCTTATGGCCGCTAACCGCTTTCATCATGGAAGGCTCGCCAATCACCGCGGCGGATGCACGCGGCATATGTTTGGCCATTTCGTCAATCATAAAGG
>JAFLKA010000091.1 GCA_022712735.1 Marinosulfonomonas sp.
GCCATCAAGAACATGCGCGGCGAAGCTCCGCCCCAGGCTGTGCATTCCCACGAGGGTGAGCTGATTTGTGAATGTTTCGGCGTATTTGATGAGGAAATACTGCGTGCTATCAAGGAAAATGACCTCAAGTCCGTTGAGGACATCACCAACTTCACCAAGGCTGGCGGCGGCTGCGGTAAGTGCATAGGTGATCTGGAACGACTCCTGCTCGAAGCCAAGGGCGAAGGGGCTTGTGCGACTCCATCCGACCAGCCCAGCTTTCCGGCCCAAGGCATGACCAACATCCAGCGCATGCACTTGATCGAAGCCGTTATCGACGATGAAATCAGACCCATGCTCCAGGCGGACGGCGGAGATATCAGGCTTGAGGACATTGACGGCAAAAAAGTGCTCGTCAAGTTCATGGGCATGTGCTCCAACTGCCCGTCCAGCCAGATCACGTTGCAAAATGTCGTGGAAGCCAAGCTACAGGAAAAAGTCGATCCAGACATCGTTGTCCGGGAGGGATAATCATATGAATACCATATATATGGATAATAATGCCACCACTCAGGTGGACCCGGCAGTCTATGACGAAATGAAGCCGTTTTTCACGGAATTATACGGCAACCCATCCTCCATGCATCGCTTTGGCGGACAGGTTGGCGTCCACTTGAAAAAAGCACGTGAACGTGTTGCCGCGATCCTCAACTGCGAGCCTGATGAGATCATCTTCACCTCATGCGGTTCCGAATCCGACAATACGGCCATTCGATCTGCCCTGAACGCCCTGCCGAACAAACGGCACATAATCACCACCCGTGTCGAGCACCCGGCCATCTTGAGCCTGTGCAAGTTCCTTGAAAAAAAGGAAGGGTATGATGTCACCTACCTCGGGACCGATGAAAACGGCAGACTGGACCTTGAAGAGCTGAAAAGCAGCATCCGTAAGGATACAGCAATCATTTCGATCATGTGGGCCAACAACGAGACAGGCAACATCTATCCCATCGAGGAAATTGCCCAGATAGCCAAAGATAGTGGTGTGATTTTTCATACAGATGCAGTTCAAGCCGTGGGCAAGATTCCCATCGACCTGAAAAAGACGCCCATCGACATGCTCTCTCTTTCCGGCCACAAGCTCCATGCCCCAAAGGGTGTAGGTGCTCTCTTCGTGCGCAAGAGACTGCCATTCCGGCCATTCATGATCGGCGGTCATCAGGAACGCAGCCGCCGAGCCGGAACTGAAAACACCACCGGCATCATTGCCCTTGGCAAAGCATGCCAGTTGGCCCTTGACCACATGGAAGAGGAAAACACCATGGTCAAGGCCCTTCGTGACAAGCTGGAAACAGGGCTGCTTGATAAGGTTCCAGACAGCATCCTCAATGGCGACAAAGATAACCGTCTGCCCAATACATCCAACATCTCATTTGGTTATGTAGAGGGAGAGGCTATCTTGCTGATGATGGACCAGCTCAACATCTGTGCCAGTTCCGGGTCTGCCTGCACGTCCGGCAGCCTTGAACCCTCACACGTCCTGCGCGCCATGGGTGTCCCCTTCACATTTGCCCATGGTTCCATCAGGTTCAGCCTGAGCCGCTTCAATACGGAGCAGGAAGTTGACTTCATTGTGGAGAATCTGCCTGGTATCATCGACAACCTGCGCAAGCTCTCCCCATTCTCTGCCGAAAAACAAGGCCTGACCTGCGCAAAAAGTTAGGAGTAGCCTATGAAAATAGCCAAAGACATGACTGAACTGGTGGGGGGAACTCCACTGGTTCAGCTCAATAAACTCTCAAAAGGACTTTCGGCCACGCTCGTTGCCAAGCTGGAGTTCAACAATCCATGCGGATCGGTCAAGGACCGCATCGCAAAGAACATGGTCGAAGTCGGTATGGCAACCGGGGAAATCACTCAGGATACAGTCCTCGTGGAACCCACCAGCGGCAATACAGGCATCGGTCTGGCCTTTATCTGTGCCGTCAAAGGGCTGCGCCTCATTCTGACCATGCCGGAAAGCATGAGCATTGAACGGCGCAAGCTTCTCAAGGGATTCGGGGCGGAACTCGTCTTGACTCCTGCCTCTGAAGGCATGAAAGGAGCCATCGCCAAAGCCCAGGAAATCGTTGATCAGCATGAAAAAGCCTTCATGCCCATGCAATTCGATAACAAGGCGAATCCTGATGCCCACCGCAAAACGACTGCCGAGGAAATCTGGGCAGATACGGACGGAAAAGTGGACATCCTTGTGGCTGGTGTAGGTACTGGCGGTACCATCACCGGCGTTGGCGAAGTGTTGAAAAAAAAGAAACCCGAAGTCATGGCAGTGGCCGTCGAACCCGAAGCATCCCCTGTTTTGTCAGGTGGAGAACCCGGCCCACACATGATTCAGGGTATAGGCGCAGGCTTTGTTCCAGGTGCTTTGAATACAGATATCATTGATGAAATAATAAAAATTGATAATGACACGGCCTTTGAAACAGCCAAGGAAATGATCATGAAGGAAGGTATCCTTTGTGGCATATCTTCCGGTGCCAACTGTGCGGCTGCCATCGAATTGGCAAAACGTGAAGAAAATGCAGGCAAAATGATAGTCTTCATTGTCTGCGACACTGGCGAACGGTACTTGAGTACCGCGCTTTTTGAATAAGGAAAAAATTATGATCGATGGAGACTACACGCTCGCCGACGTGGTGGCGTTGCTGGTCGAATCGGGAGATAACGGACTGGCCTCACACCGTTATTCCGAAGACGTACCAATGCCCTCCGTGGAAATACTCTCGGAAATCGTCGAGAGCCTCCGGTGCGTATTATTTCCTGGCTACTACGGTCCATCGGAAATTACGCCCGACACCATGCCCTATTACATCGGCTCAACACTGGATCAGGTGCAACGTCAACTGGCCGACCAGATCAACCGGGGCTATTGCTTTGTCTGCGACAAGACCAAAGTGGACAGATGCCTTGATTGTGAAGCCCGCGCCAAACGCATGGCTCAGGAATTCATAACAAAACTGCCCAAGATCAGAAAACTCCTGCTCACGGACGTGGAAGCGGCCTACGATGGCGATCCGGCAGCCAAGACCCACGGGGAAACAATTTTCTGCTACCCCTCCGTCAGGGCCTTGACCAATTATCGCATCGCCCATGAACTTTTCAAGCTCGATGTGGACATCATCCCCCGAATCATAGGCGAGATGGCCCACTCCGATACCGGCATCGATATCCATCCCGGTGCCACCATCGGCAAGAGCTTCTTCATGGACCACGGCACGG
>JAFLKA010000092.1 GCA_022712735.1 Marinosulfonomonas sp.
TGCCAGCGTGATTTCCCCTGCTTTGTGCAACAATAACGCAGCCTCCAGCACATCCGAGGATATAAAACGGGCAGTGCGCCAATCGGGGAATGTTTCAGCCCCTGTCAGGGCGGCGTCCATGCTGAAATCAGCCTGTTCCGCCGCCAAAAGCCCGTAAAAACTGGTCTGATATTCTGCCGCGAATGCATAAGCGGCCTGCGCCGATCCCTCATCGCCGATCGCCTGATAGGCGCGCCCCTCCCAATATCCGGCACGGCCCAGACTGATCGGGCTTTTTACGGCCACGCGAAAGCTCTGGAAATGGGCCAGCGCGGTTTTCGGGTCATTCAGATAACGCAACGCCAGATAGCCGGACAACCACTCCAGATCGGCAAAGTTTGATCCTTCGCCAAGATGGTGGGAGGAGGCAACCCGATAGGCGGTCACCCCGTCGCCTTCGCGCATTATTTGGCGCGCCCAGGATCGGCGGCGGTTGGACCAGCGGTCAGGTTCGCCCAGGGTTTCAGCGGACGTGCTGCGTTCCAGCAGCAAGGCTACCGCATCGGCGCTGCGCCCTTTGCGGGCCCGCCACAAGAACCGTTCATAGGCCAGCCCGGGATTGGATTGCAGCGCCATTGGCACAGCCTCAATCAGGGCATCGACTTTGCCTTCTTTGCGCCGCAGGCCGATGCGGGCTTCGGCCAATGCCTTCCAGTCCTCACTCACCAGCGGATACATCCGCCGCGCATCCGAAACCCGCCCGCGCCACAGCAACATATCCAGCCTCGCCGTATGATGTGGGGCCAGCAATTCCTTGTGGGCCGATAAAAACGCGGCCCGCCCCGATTTGGACAACGCAAACGTGCGCCATGCCAAAACCACGGTCGCCGCCGCCTCGCCGTTTTGATCCACGGCCTGATAAGCGCGGGCCAGTTGCAAGGTCCCGTGGGTGGAATCCGGACTTTGGAGGTTGAAATAAGAGAGCACCTCTTTGGCAGGGGTCGCGGAGGTGATCGCGGCTTCGCCCTTTCTGCGCATCAAGGGCAGGCCGGGCCAGTTCGGGTGCTCGCCCAGAAACGCGCGGTATTCGGCCAAGGTGCCGCCGCCCGCCCGCAAACGGTGCCATTCGACAATGTCCTTGCCAATCTGCCCCGCAGGGGTGGCGCGGCGTGTGGCCTCGGGCCAATCCGCGTCGTTGATTGCGTCAATTGCAGCCGCCAATGCCGCTGGTGCACGGCTCTCTTGTGCCAGTGTCGGGGCCGACAACATCACAAGAGACGTCAGAATCAGGGTAAACAGGCGCATATAGGGCGGAATTCCTTTGAATTTCGGGCAGGGTTACCACAAAGTGTACCCGCGGAAGCGCACCTGCAATACACAATCTTGGCAATCGCGCAAACTGCGGCTAGTTTCCGCCGCACAAGGCGTAGGGTGACTCGGCTTATCGGGTCACTTGTAAACGCAACACATTAAGGAGACGTATCATGTTCAAAGGGTCTTTCCCCGCTCTGGTCACGCCGTTCAAAAATGGTGCGCTGGATGTTGATGCGCTCAAACACCTGGTTGAATGGCATATCGAACAGGGCTCAAACGGATTGGTGCCGATGGGCACAACCGGCGAAAGCCCGACCGTGACCCATGAGGAACACGAGCAGGTGATCGAGATCGTGGTCAAGGCTGCCGCTGGCCGCATTCCGGTGATTGCCGGTGCCGGATCGAACAACACCGCTGAATCCGAGCGCTACATGGCGTTCGCCCAAAAGGTCGGTGCCGATGCGGCACTGGTGGTGACGCCCTATTACAACAGGCCAACACAGGCCGGCATGATCGCCCATTTTACCGCGCTACATGACAAACATGACCTGCCAATTTTCATCTATAATATCCCCGCCCGCTCCGCCGTGGATATGACGACTGAAACCATGGCGGTACTGGCCAGATTGCCACGTATTATCGGGGTCAAGGACGCCACCGCAGATATGGTGCGCGTGTCCGAACAACGTGCCGCTTGCGGTAAGGATTTCATCCAGTTTTCGGCCGAAGACGCATCTGCGCTGGGCTTTAATGCCCACGGCGGTATCGGCTGTATTTCGGTGACGGCCAACGTAGCCCCGCGCTTGTGTAGCGAATTTCAGGCCGCCACGCGGGCCGGTGATTACGCATTGGCGCTAGAGTATCAGGACCGCCTGATGCCGCTGCACGAAGCCATATTCACCGAACCCGGTCTGGTCGGGGTGAAATACGCCTTGTCCAAACTGGGCCTGTGTTCCGAGGAGGTGCGCTTGCCATTGGTTGAGCTGACGGATGGCACCAAGGCCAAGGTGGACGCCGCGATGAAACACGCGGGGTTGTTGGGCTAGGCTACGTTTGATGGTTCTGTCGCAAAGTTATCTCAAGCCCGAACTTACCGAACTTCTGTATGGATTTAAGCAGCCAGACTTGCGAACTGTTTGAACGGTGAATTATGATTGGTCTGGAATTGTTGTTTTCGGATCATGTGCGCGACCTCGATACCAGCGAGTGTGGCAGCTGCAGAATGAAAGGCCTTGAAGCCCAGAGTTGGACGCGTGATCTTCTTGATAAAACGGTGATCCTGTTCAACGATGTTATTCAAATATTTAACGCGCAAGATTTCAATCCGTTGGCGGGTTCGCGAGAACTTAAGACCAACATTAATGCGCGACAGCCCCGCCAGATTTGCTCCACTTTTGTCGATCACAATTCTTGAAGGAAGGCCATTTGTTTCAATTGCGCGCCTAAAGAAGATCCTGGCGGTTGCCTTATCTCGACGCCTTGATAGCATGAAGTCTAGCGGTTTTCCGTATTTGTCGACGGCTCGATAC
>JAFLKA010000389.1 GCA_022712735.1 Marinosulfonomonas sp.
GACGGGTTTTTCATAACCGGCGACATGGCCACGATGGACACAGACGGGCGCATCGCAATCGTTGGCCGCGCCAAGGATCTGGTGATCACCGGCGGCTATAATGTCTACCCGAAAGAGGTGGAACTGGTCATTGATGCGATATCAGGCATCAAGGAAAGTGCCGTGATCGGCCTGACCCACCCCGATCTAGGCGAAGCCGTAACGGCGGTTGTCGTTGCGCAGAGTAACACCACAATCACCGAGGCCGGAATCATCGCCGACCTTGCCGGATCGCTCGCGAAATTCAAGCAACCCAAGCGGATCATTTTCACCCCTGAATTGCCGCGCAACACGATGGGCAAGGTGCAGAAAAAAGCGCTGCGTGAAACCTACGCCGCACTTTATCAGTCTTTAAAAAAATAAATTCCAAGGATTGACCCCGCACGCCCGTCTAACCAATTGTGATGCGCATGGAAACTACAGACGAAACACTGGCCCAAGCTGCGGCGAATGGCGACCGCGAGGCATTCTCGCTTTTGCTTGCGCGCAACTACGACCGCCTGTTCGGTCTGTGTTTCCGCCTGACCGGTGCCCGCGCCGATGCCGAGGATCTGACGCAAGATATCTGCGCCGCCCTGCCCGCCAAACTGGGCAGCTACAAACATCAAGCGCGGTTCTCGACGTGGCTGTATCGCGTCGCGGTGAACGCCGCACACGACCGGCGCCGCCGCTTTGCCACCCATGCGCGCGCCGCCGATGGCTGGGGCGATTGGGAGGTGAACCGCGTGGCCACCAACAAGGAAACGCAGGACGGGGTGGATTGGTTAACTCAAGCCATGTCCAGCCTGTCGCAAGAGTTGCGCGACACACTGGCGCTGACGTTAGAGGATGAAATGACACACCGTGAAGCAGGCGAGGTTCTGGGCGTGTCCGAGGGAACAATTAGCTGGCGCATGGCCGAGGTGAAAAAGCACCTGCGCGTGATGCACCAAGAGGAGCAAAAGGCATGAGTGATGATCTGACGCACCTGAAAGACGCAATGCGCGCGGCCACACCCGCGCCGTCCAAAAAGGATGCCGATCTGGCGCTTGCGATGAAAAATTTCGATGATATGCAAAATTCCCGCCAAGGATCGGCGAACGAGGCGCGTCTTACTACTGATCACCCGACAATCACGTCGCGGTTTACATCAGGAGTAATTCATATGTTTCATTCCCTAACCACCCGCGGCGCATTGGCTGCAACCACCTCAATCACCGCCGTTGGCATCGGTATTTTCCTTTATACACAGCAAGGCAACATCCGCTTTGAATTGCCAAAACCGGATGCCGTGGTGGCCGAGGTTCCTGTGAATGAGGCACCGCTTAAAGATACTGTCGAAGCGATCATTGAAGCCGCTCCTGACGCTGAAGCACCCGCTACAGCACAGATCGATACACGGCGAACACGCGAAGCCGCCGAGCTTGGCAAAGAAGAAGGCTTTGCTGCCGGTGCTAGCGCTGCACCAGAAGCCGAAGCCGATATGGTGATCGCAGAAATTGCTCCAGCTGTGCCCCCCGCACTTACCCGCAAAGCCGCGCCTGCGCCGATGGGCGGAATTACGTCTGGGGCACTTGGATACGACGACGTTGTGATCCAACCAGAACCCAACACCGAAGCCTTCGCCAACGCCGATGCTAACCCCGTTAAAATCACCACGGACACCCCGGTTTCGACCTTCTCGATTGATGTCGACACCGCGTCCTATTCGGTGATGCGCTCCTCGCTGATGAACGGCTATGCGCCGGACCCGCAATCGGTGCGGATCGAGGAAATGATCAACTATTTCCCTTACGACTACCCCGCACCGGATGCCAATGAGGCCCCGTTCAAACCCACCGTCACCGTGTTTGCGACCCCGTGGAACGCAGGCACGCAACTGGTGCACATCGGCATTCAGGGCACCATGCCAGCGCTCGAGGATCGCCCAGCGCTGAACCTTGTGTTCCTGATCGACACATCAGGATCAATGGCGACGCCCAACAAACTACCGCTGCTGATCCAGAGCTTTCGCCTGATGCTGTCCGAACTGAATGACGAGGACGAAGTGTCCATCGTCACCTATGCGGGCAGCGCCGGACAAGTTTTGAAACCCACCAAAGTATCGAACAAAGCCGCAATCATGGCCGCCTTGATGCGCCTTGGTGCGGGCGGATCAACCGCTGGCCAGCAAGGCTTGCAACAGGCCTATGCCGTAGCCGAAGAAATGCGCGCGGATGGTGAAATCAGCCGGATTATTCTGGCCACTGACGGCGATTTCAACGTCGGCATCAGCGACCCTGACCAGCTGAAAGACTACATCAGCAAGAAACGCGATAGCGGCACATACCTGTCGGTGCTCGGCTTTGGCCGTGGTAATCTGGACGACGCCACGATGCAGGCGTTAGCGCAAAACGGTAACGGCCAAGCGGCCTATATCGACACGCTGTCCGAAGCGCAAAAAGTGCTGGTGGACCAGTTGGGCGGCGCAATGTTCCCGATCGCCAATGACGTGAAGATACAGGTCGAGTTCAACCCCGCCCAAATCGCCGAATACCGTCTGATCGGATACGAAACCCGCACACTGGCACGCGAGGATTTCAACAACGACACAGTAGATGCGGGCGAGATTGGCGCGGGCCATTCAGTGACCGCGATTTACGAGATCACGCCGGTTGGATCAGACGCCATCCTGAACGACGCGCTGCGCTATCAACCGGCTGCTGACACGGACGGCAACGGCGAACTAGGCTTCCTGAAACTGCGCTATAAAACCCCCGGCGAGGATACCAGCCAACTGCTGACCACACCAATCACCACAGGCATGGGCGAGGCCACGGATGATATCCGGTTCTCGGCTGCCATCGCCGGTTATGGCCAACTTTTGACGGGTGGGAAATACCTGCAAGACTGGGGCTATAACGAGCTGATTACGCTGGCCAATAATACCAAAGGCGAAGATGCTTACGGCTATCGCAGCGAGGCGATCAAACTGATGCGCTTGGCCAAAAGTCTAAGCGGCGAATAGCTTCATTTTAGTTCCATAAATATCTCCGCCGGAGGCAAGGAACTTTTTTGCTTCCGGCGAAGGTATTTCGGAAAAGAAGAAGGGCGCGAAGCAATCAGCTTCGCGCCCTCTCTCGTTCAAATCCAAACGGCGTTAGTTAATCTTTTTGGCTTTCTTCGCCTTGCCCTCAACCACTTTCGCAGCCACCGGCGTATCCGAAGCAATCTTAATCTGGCGCGGTTTCAGCGCCTCTGGCACTTCGCGCATCAAATCGATATGCAGCATCCCGTCGGCATGGGCAGCACCCGTCACACGCACATGATCCGCCAGATGAAAACGGCGCTCAAACGCGCGGGTGGCGATGCCGCGATGCAGATAGGTGCGCTCGACTTCTTCCAGCGCTTTACGAGCGGCAATAATCAGTGTATTTTCCCGCACCTCGACCGACAGTTCCTCATCCGTAAAACCGGCAACTGCAATGGTGATACGCCAAGCATCCTCGGCTGTTTTTTCGATGTTATAGGGAGGATAGCTCTGCTTGCTTACATCATTGGTAAACACGCGGTCCATCATATCGGCGATTTGGTCAAAGCCAACAGTGGCGCGGTATAGCGGTGCTAGGTCAAAATTTCTCATCTTGTTCATCCTTATATAAGCGACAAATGTTTTGTGCCCTCCATTATGGACAGGCATCGGTTGTTGCCAAACCCGCTTGGCGGCGTCTGGTAATGCTTAGATGGGGATGGATTTGGGTGGTTTCAAGCGAACTGTGGCAAAACCGGATCAGAACACGCCTTTGCCCGATCGAAATGCCGCAAACAGATCGGGTATGACGCGGGAAACATCCATTCCAAGGGCAATGTTTCTTCCCGGCTCTTTGATACCGCTGGAAATAATCGAAACAATGCGCGCACGGCGGCCAGAGCGGTCAAACACAGGGGCACCGGATGACCCGAAATGAACATCGCATGTGAACGCTACCAAACCGTCCTGCGTGCCAATCACATCGCATTTCTTTTGCCACGATAGCGTTTCATCACGCCCTTGCGCATAAGAAACAACGCTAACTTCGCGTCCCAAATTGGCCAGAGATTGCACCTTGAATGGTGCTGCAAAAGCCGCAGCAATAGGTTGATCCAATTGCAGCAACGCCACATCATGCTGAATATTCATCAGCCTGTCACCGCCGCTATAATTGTAGTTCTTCGGTACAACTGCGCGAATAACCTTACGTGTAGCAACCGGTTCACCATCGCGCAAACCTGCCTTGAATACCATGGTCTTCGGGTCGCGGCGCTCGCCCGTGCCTTTGGAATACAGGCAATGCGCAGCCGTTAGCACAATATCGGTCCGCAGCAAGACGCCGGTGCAATACCCCGTGGTGCCGATAACTACTTTGCCTACGGCCTCCCATCCCAAGGTATCCGACCGCAAGGTAAGACGCCGCAATCCAGTGCTTTCAGCAAGGGCTGGCAGGGCCATATTTACAAGGAGCAGGGCCGCAATTATCGCAGATTTATGCATTTTCATGGCCGCAAGAATTTGGCGCCGGTGCGGCTGATCCCGCCCTGTGTGCCCAAACGGCGCGTTACAGGTTTCGTGCGCTGGAACGGGCCTTCGGTTGCTTTTAGCTCTGCCAGAATATCAGCCAGCGGTTTTTCCAGCGACATGCCCAGCGATACTTTGCGACCGTTCACATTGGCCATCGCCGAAACCACCGACACAATCCGCGGCACACCATCGGCGTTCATCAAAAATACCGGCGCTCCGGATGATCCAAAATCAACGTCACATGACATGATCAAGGTCCCCGATTGGCGGGCCAACACACGGCAGCTCTCCTGAATCGAAGGCGATTCAGCACGGTCATGCGCATAAGATACAATCCCGACATCAGCACCCTTGCGGGGCCGCACATCGGTTTGAAACGGGGTGATCGAGGATTTGTTGATTGGCCGTGTCAGTTGAAGAACTGCAAGATCATTGCGCACACGGATGTCTTCGGAATCGGCTGCGAACACATAATCGGGGTGCACAACCGCACGTTTCACATTGGCATAGGCGCTTGCACGCCCGCCACGCCACCCGGCCAGAAACTCGATCTTGGTCGCATCCACCATTTGCCCGTTGGCCTTGTTAAACACACAATGCGCGGCAGTCAGCACCAGATCAGGCGCAATCAACGCCCCCGTGCACATGTTTCTGCCTGCAATATTCAGCCGCCCCACAGCTTCCCAACCACGGCTGTCATCACCGGTCAGCATTTTGCGAAGCGGGCTGGTTTGCTCGGCAAATCCCGCAGAGGCAAAGCTGGCTAGGAAAACCAGAATACTGAATAGTTTACGCATGTTATCTCCACCATTATCGGGCCGTTTCATCGTGAGTAACCGCCCGATAAGGCAGGATTAAGGCTGATTTTCGGCAATTTCGCGTGGTTTTGGCCCGCCCGTCGCCCAATCCAGCAGCTCGACCGTATGCACCACCGGCACGTCGGTTCCGCCGCCAATCTGGATCATACAGCCAATGTTCCCTGCCGAAATCACGTCAGGTGTCTTGGCCTCGAGCGTCTGAACCTTGCGTGTCTTCAACTGCTCCGAAATCACAGGCTGCATCAGGTTATAGGTGCCAGCTGATCCACA
>JAFLKA010000317.1 GCA_022712735.1 Marinosulfonomonas sp.
GGATTCCCCATGACACGCACTTCCAATCTATTGCTAACCGCCCTCGCCCCCGCGATCTGGGGAAGCAGTTACATCATCGCAACCGAACTGTTGCCCAATGTGCACCCCATCACCGTCGCGCTGTTGCGTGCCCTTCCGGCGGGACTGCTGCTCTTGTTAATCATCTGGGAGCTGCCAAAGGGCGTGTGGCTGTTGCGGATGATGGTGCTGGGCGCTCTCAACTTTTCGATATTCTGGTCACTGTTGTTTTTTGCGGCATACCGGCTGCCCGGGGGAGTGGCCGCGATCGTCGGCGCGTTGCAGCCTTTCATCGTTGTGTTCGCCGCCCGCGCTTTACTGGGACGCCGGATTCAGGTTCTTTCCGTTCTCGCCGCCGTGACTGGAATTGCAGGTGTCTCCACCCTGATCCTGTCACCCGAAGCCAAGCTTGATGCATGGGGACTGATCGCAGGCCTTGGCGGGGCGGCATCAATGGCCCTTGGAACGGTGCTTAGTCGCAAATGGCAGCCACCGGCATCGGCACTTACGTTCACGGCATGGCAATTAACGGCTGGCGGAATACTATTAATTCCAGTTGCGGCTTTCGTCACTCCCGACATCCCGGTTCTGACACCACAAAACCTGATCGGGCTGGCCTATCTGGGCGGGGTCGGGGCGGCTGCTACATATGTTATCTGGCTAAGGGGGATTGCAAGGCTTCAACCCTCGGCGGTTTCGTTTCTGGGCCTTCTAAGCCCCGTGACCGCAGTCATTTTAGGATGGGTTCTGCTGGACCAGACATTAAACGCGGTGCAGGTTCTTGGGGCGTGCGTTGTGCTGGGCAGCGTCTGGATGGGGCAACGCGCGACCAGACCAGCCGCAAAATCCGCATGATTCCGGCAATACTGCACCAGAGGTCATGCCGTCGCCGCACCCGATTTCTTGGCCAAATCCCCCGTGACCCATTCCATCACCGTGCGGTAAACCATGTATAAAACCACAGGCGTGCAAATCGCCAACCCCGCGTAAACCCCCGTGATCGCCCATATGCCGTGTCCCTTGGCCACCGCCATCACCTGCACATTGACGAAGGCTGCGGTGGGAAAGGTGAAGGCGGCCCAGACCGGCGTATACCCGCCCTTCATCATCCACGGCACCAGCAGCAGCAGGATAAACGCCGTCACGCTGCCCGCCCAGTAAAACAGGGTGAAAACCCAGTCATAGCCCAAACCGCCAAACCCCAGTGCAAACAGGCACAGCGGCGCAAGGAAGATCATCATCGAGGGGCGCAACGGCACCAGCAACGGGGTGCGTTTCATCGTCAGCACAATGCCGACGGTGACAATCACATAGGCCAGCAATGCGGCCATGATCAGCCAAGTGCTCTGCCACACGTATCCCAGCGGAATGCCGGCAATCGGGCCAACCACGGGGCCAACGAAGGTCAGATATTGAAAGGTGCTAAAATGCCGTGCCTCGGGTGGCTCATACCACATCGCATAGAGCACAATACCGCTGGCCCCGATCTGCATCACCACGCCGGTCCACCAGACCTGCGGCACCGACACACCGAACGGCAACAGGGCGGCGGCCAGCAGCATCATCGCCATCGCCATCGCCGCAATGCCTGCCCGTGCGGGTGGCCCGCGCATATCCTCGAACAACACCATCGGGCGCGCTACCAGTTTGCGCAAATAGAACGCCACGAACCACAGGAAATATCCGGTCGAGGCCGCCAGCATCAGGTTGCCGATATCCTCGGATATCCACGGCAACACATCCGCCGCATTACGCCACCCCAACGCCAGCGACATAAAGCCAAGGCAGACGGGGAAAACGGCGGGTGGCGTTTGTCGCCATAGCGGGGTGTCTAGCAGCAATGTGGGTCTCCGGTGCGGGGGTGTTTTCGCGTTACCACCAACCTAAGAGAAATTAGCAACCGCAATCAAGCCTTGCTTGAAAGGCACCGGATGTGGGGAGCGATCAAGGTTGGGAATTTTGTGCCGTGAAAATTCTGCTGGTGAACACCACTAATTTTCGGGGGGGGGATTGCCCCTCGTTTTTATCCTTGATCAATAATATATGTAATATGTCTGTCTCCGCCCAAAGGCGTCAATGAGATTTCATCCCATTGATACACCCATATTCCACCCTTTTCAGAGTTACACACAGTCACAGAACCAGCGCGCCCTATCTTGATGTAAATGTCTTCAAATTCAAAAAAACGATACAAATCATATGAAATAACTCGCCCTAAGCATTTTCCATCACTACCCCAAAATGTAGAAACCTCCTGCGGTAAGTGGCAGTTAACGTCTGCCTCACACAAACGTGCATTCTTTACAAATTTCGAGAACATAGCTTCTGGAAAAGCGTCGTCTTCACTTAGTTGCCCATGTAAGATATCTAGTTTGAAAGGGGTTAGGCTAGGCTTACTAAGGTGAAAATGACCATCAGGAAAATGTTTTACATTTGCGCCACTATAATAGCACGAATGAAGTGCTCGGTCTTGGCCTAGAGCAGTCAAAATGCACTCTTTGCTTCCCCAAGCTATGTCTGAAATAATAGGTGTGTTTTGACCACTGACGGGTAAAGCAAAGGTAATGTATATCAACATAGATAAAGCTAGCTGCAAAATCGGCTCCCATTCAGTGAACCCGTATTGCCGCATCTCGGTGACCCGAATTCCGTTCTTATTCAACATACATTCTGGGTTGCATATCCGCCACCGGATTTCAACATCCAAGAACTGCCCAATCCCAATCCCCTCTTGCAAACCCAACCCCTCCGCCCCACTCTCCCCACCAACCACGAAGGGGACCAAACATGAGCACACACGGATATGAAAGCGGGCGGCTGAACCTGCCGTTTGTCGGCATCGCGACCTTCGCCAAAAAACCTTACGTTGAGGATTGGCGCAAGATCGACGCCGATGTCGCCATCCTTGGCGCGCCTTACGATTTCGGCACCCAATACCGGCCCGGTGCGCGGTTCGGCCCGCGGGCGGTGCGCGAGGCCTCGACCCTGTTCGCCTTTGGTCATGCCGGCGCGTATGACCACGAGGATGACGCCACCTATCTGGGCGCTGACGTGCGCATCGTCGATATTGGCGACGCCGACATCATCCACACCGACACCACCGGCAGCCACGCCAATATCGAGACCGGCGTGCGGGCCATTCTGGCTGCAGGTGCGCTGCCCGTCACCATTGGCGGCGATCATTCGATCAACATCCCCTGCATCAATGCCTTTGATGATCAGGGCGACATCCACATCCTGCAAATCGACGCCCATCTGGATTTCGTTGATCAGCGCCACGGGGTCACGCATGGCCACGGCAACCCGATGCGCCGCGCAGCGGACAAGGATTATGTCACCGGCCTGACCCAGCTTGGCATCCGCAATGTGTCCTCCACCGCCAAGGAAGGTTATGAGGACGCCCGCCGCATGGGCTCGGACATCCTGTCAGTGCGCCAAGTGCGTAAACTCGGCACCGAGGCCGTGCTGGCCCGCATCCCGTCAGGTGCGCGGATATACATCACCATCGATATAGACGCCTTCTGCCCCTCGATTGCGCCGGGCACCGGCACCCCCAGCCACGGCGGGTTCCTCTATTACGAGGTGCTGGAACTGTTGCAGGGCGTGGCGCAAGCGCACGAGGTGGTCGGCATCGATCTGGTCGAAGTCGCACCGGACTATGATCCGACGGGTAGCACGGCGATATTGGCGGCGCAGGTGTTGTTGAATTTGCTGGGGTTTATATTTGAGGCTAAGAAGACGCCCAACTCTTTGCAATAAGGTTTATAACTTTACTAATTTTGAGGAATGCCCGACTTGCCCAGATTGACAGTATATTTAGATAATTCATCGTGGAACCAGCTAGCCAAAGGATTGTTGAGTTCCTTCAAAGATACTATTACAAAAAACAACTCACTGATTTGCTATTCGCGTGAAAACTTGCACGAAATCATGGCAACAAAGAACAATGCCGTGCGCGCAGCTCTTGAACATCAGCTTGATGATCTTTCTGCTCTGCTGATTAAAAACTTGGGGGAAGCCTCAGATGCTGCGACTTATAAAGCGGAGTTTAAACATATCACACACAAGGAGCGGTTGCGCATTTACGAAAATGCCGAACCGCTTTCCCCTTTGGGCGGTTTTGGGCTTGCCGACATACTCCAGAAACTTATCGGTGGAATCAGTTCCACAAGCTACGAAGACATTGCTCAAGAAGCCTTTTTGAACCTTAAGTCCATGTTGGAAACGGCCACTAATGATTTGCCGAACAGCCCTGTAAAAACCCAGCTAGAACAAAAAAAGGAAAAAATCTTGCGAGAGGCAAAGGATGCGCTTGATCAACTTTTAAAGCAGATCAATCAGCATTCAGAGATGCGTCTGCCAGAGCTCGACCACGTAAAAGCTGCAAATTTTTCAGGCCAAGGAACCGTCGAAAATATTTTTTTAAAGGCCCAGAAAACCGACGCCATTTGGGTGGTGAAGGCCTTCCTGAGTGACATTCCAGTTCAACGCAACAAAGCCCGTATTATGCAAGCAAATCACGAACAGGTTCTTCGTCTTGCTCAAACCCTGTTCTTTCTCCGCTACAAGCGAGAGGCAAAGAATATGAAGGATGGAGAGCGGGCACGAGTGGATTTTCAAGGAAGCACAACCGACTTGGATCACATCGCAAACGCTAGCGCGTGCTCCGTTTTCCATTCATCGGACAAAGCCCAAGCCCAGCTCGCAGCAGCGGTTTACGATCACCTCAACATCCCAACCCTCGTATGCTATTATTCAGTAAAAACCAATGCGGAGACAGCTTTGTATTCTCCTTCCACGCTCCAGCTAATTTCGGACAATACGGATGATAACCCTCTACCAATATCCGACGAAGGAGTAGCTAGAAAGCCGTAGGGTGCGTGATTTCACACCCGTTGCCCAAGCTCACTCCCCCAACCTCTCCCGTGTCCCCTTCGCCAGCCCGCGCAGCGCCGTGGCGATCACCGTCACGTCCGCCGACAGCCCCAGAAACGTCACGCCGAGGTCGCGCATCTCGCCGTAGTCTCCGCCGCCGATGATCCCCGCCGCTTTGCCCGCCGCCGTGATCCGCTCCACTGCGTGTTTGATGGCCGCTTTCACTTCGGGGGCGCCCGCATTACCTGTGTATCCCATGTCGGCTGACAAATCCGAGGGGCCGATGAACACCACGTCCACGCCCTCCACCGCAGCAATCGCGTCGATGTTCTCAATCGCGGCAGCACTTTCGACCTGCACGATCAGGCAGATTTCATCGTTCGCCGTAACAGGGTAATCCGTGATCGCGTTATAGCCCGAGGCGCGGATCATTGAATTGGCCAAGCCCCGCACTCCATCCGGCGGGTAGCGCACCGCGCGCACCATCGCGGCGGCCTGATCGGCTGTTTCGACCATCGGCACCACCACCGTTTGCGCCCCGATATCCAGCACCTGTTTCAGCAACCAGTCCTGCCCCGTTGGCACCCGCACCACGACGGACGCGTCCCCGCCGCTCATCGCTTGCAACTGCGCCAATATCGTCGGCACATCATTCGGGCCGTGTTCGCCATCAATCAGGCACCAGTCATAGCCCGCCGAGGCCGCGATTTCGGCCAGCATCGGGTGGGCCGTTCCCAACCACAGGCCGATTTGCATGTCCCCATTGGCAAGCGCTTGTTTCAGTTTGTTTTTCGGTGCTGGCATGATGCATCTCCTTTTGCCCGCCATCCTTGCGCGACTTTACCCAATGGTCAATAATTTTGCTGGACTTCCCAACAC
>JAFLKA010000265.1 GCA_022712735.1 Marinosulfonomonas sp.
CAACACCCCGTGGGCGGACTGGTTTGCCCTGATCCTGTTTGTAACGGCTGCCTTGACCGATTTCCTTGATGGCTATCTGGCGCGGGCATGGAAGCAGGAAAGCAAGTTCGGCGCGATGCTGGACCCGATTGCCGACAAGGCAATGGTACTGATCGCGCTGCTGGTGATCATCGGGTTTTCAGGCGTGAAGGCATGGATTTTACTGCCCGCCACGATGATTTTCTTCCGCGAGGTGTTCGTTTCGGGCCTGCGCGAGTTTCTGGGCGACAAAGCCAGCAAACTGAAGGTGACCAATCTGGCGAAATGGAAAACCACGGCGCAGATGATCGCGATTGCGGTTTTGTTTTCGCAGGGGATTTTTGCCGACAAATTTGTGGAACTGACCGAAGCGATGGACCCGCAGATGATAGATGCCATTATGACAGGGGAGGTCGCAGACCTGAGTGGTTTGATCTGGGTTCAGACCGGTGCTGCGTGGAGCTATTACGGCGGCATTGCCCTGCTGTGGATCGCGGCGGCGCTGACGATGATCACAGGGTGGGATTACTTTGTAAAAGCGCTGCCGTATCTAAGGGATGAGACGAAATGATTGACGTTCTGTATTTTGCGTGGGTACGCGAGCGCATCGGATTACCGAAAGAACAGGTTGAAACATCGGCTGTTACGGTGGCCGATCTGGTTGCCGAACTAAAGCTGCGCGAAGACCGCTATGCGGCTGCGTTTGAAGATGTTTCAGCGCTGCGCGTCGCCGTCGATCAGGAGCTGTGCGAGTTTGACACACCACTGGCTGGCGCACGCGAAGTTGCGTTTTTTCCACCGATGACGGGCGGCTAATATGGTGGTCCGCGTTCAAGAGGCCTCGTTTGATCTGGGGTCCGAGGTGCAGGCGTTTGCCTTAGGGCGTGATGATGCCGGAGCTGTGGTCAATTTTACCGGCATTGTGCGCAACACGCCGGATGGTGATCTGGACCGTATGGAGATCGAGCATTACCCCGGCATGACCGAAAGTGCGCTGGCTGGAATTGAAGCTGAAGCCGTTAAACGCTGGAACCTGTTGGGCAGCCTGATCATCCATCGGTATGGCACATTGCGCCCCGGCGATATGATCATGATGGTGGCCACTGCATCGTCGCATCGGGTGGATGCGTTTGAGGCAGCACAATTTTTGATGGACTACCTGAAATCCCGCGCACCGTTCTGGAAGAAGGAATTCACCACCGACGGGGCGGAATGGGTTGATGCCAAGGACGAGGACGAAGACGCCTTGTCAAAGTGGTAGCGTTAATCGGCTAAGCGGTATTTGGACGATCAATATAGGCACGCAATTCTTCCGCTTCATGGCGCGCCGCACGCAAACCATCCATCGCTGCCGACAGTTCGGCCTCGGTCTGGGTCAGTTGATTGGTCATCTCGGCTTCGCGCTGTTGCAAATAGGTGATTGCCTGATCGCGGGTTTCTTCGGCCTCGTGCAGCGACTGGGCCATGTTGTCCAATTCACCCAGATCCGATTGCGATACACGCGTGAATTTGTGCAACAGCCAGTGGGCAAACCAGCCCAGCACAAAGGCGACAAATAGAATAACCGCGATGGCAGTGATAAATTCAGTTCTGTTCATCGGTGGCTTCTCCAGTATCAGGATGGGTGGTGCCCGTATGGGGGGTGTCAGCGTCTACTACCGCATCTTCCAGCAGTTCAAGTCCAGTCGCTTCTTCTTCGATCTTTTCCGGCACAATCAGGGTAAATTCAATCCGGCGGTTTGCCTCGCGGCCCTCCTCAGAATCATTGTCGGCGATTGGCGTGGCTTCGCCGTAACCAACGGCCGTCAAGCCTGATGTCAGGATACGCCGTGCGATCAACCCCTGCAGCACTGCTTCGGCGCGCGCTTGGGACAGGGACTGGTTCATCTCTTCGCGGCCTTGACTGTCGGTGTGGCCAGCGATTTCGATCTTGGCCTTGTCACAGCCATTCAGGATTTCGGCCAGCCGGTCAACAACGGCACGCCCGCCTGTGTCCAGTTCGGCAGAGCCAGGGGCAAAACTGATTTTGCGATCAAGCAGCACTGCGTTAATTTCGTTAACACATTCGGCAGGTTTAAGAAGGCCCGCGACCGGATCCAGCTTTTTCTCGTATGTAACATCAATTGCGTAGTTTTCCGACGCGCCCAGCTTTTCGGACAGCAGCCGCGCAATGTTGGCACTGGCATCCGGGTTGCCGGTGACGCCGCGCACATCGACAAAGTTTTCCTGCACCACAACGCTGCCATGGCCCAGTTCGGCCAGGACCTCGATCCCTGCCAAAACGCGCAAGGGCCAGCCATCGGGCAGTTCTTCGTCCAGACGGGTCGCACCGTAAACGGCCTGACTACCGAACCGCGCCCGTGCATAGCTGTCAACGGCGTTACGGGTGCGGACATCTGTCACCCGCCCACGAAGCTGCACTTGCCCTTCGGGGCTACGGGTCGCCACAAATTCGGGTGGGCCTACACCTTCACCGGTTCCGTCAATTTCAACAGGTTCGGGCAGGACGGAATGGAGCGAGAACACTTCAGGCAGGGCCGCTTCCAACTCGCCAATCACACGGTCAAACGTGGATTGCGGGGTGGTATCAAGCGCAACAAGCGTGATGTCGGCATCGGAATAGGTGATGGTGCCACCGCCCATATCCTTTAGCGCCGCAATGCCGCTGGCCACAGCCGCGCCCCAAAACGGGGTTGGCACACCCAGCCCGATAGTGCATTCGGTTTTTCCGTTCAAACCAGCAGCAAGTGCTGCCTTGATGATCGTCGCATGGGTTTTTTCGGTGTCGGCTGAACAGGCATCAAAGCGCGTGACCTCGCCATCAATGATAAAGCGCAGGGTAAAGGGGGTGATCACGGGGCGCGGGGCGGTGATGTTGGTGACCAGCACCATGCCTTGCGGTGCGCGGCGCACAAGGTCGGCCTCGATTTTGTGCTTTTCCTCGATGCTGCCGGAAATTGCGGTAACGGCGACCCGTTCATCGGTGATCGATATCTTGGATTTTGGCAGGGTGCGCAGGGCATTCAGGCCAAACCTGAGTGCTTCATCCCAGCCATCAGGTGCGGGATAATCGGCAGCATCCAGCATATCGGTAACACGGGTGCCGTTTGCCAGTTGTTCAATAGAGGATATGATTTCAACACGATCGGTGCTGGCGGGGATCAGACCAATCAGTGACACGCCCGCATCGTTGCGCAATATCTCGATCGAGAATTTCGGCGCGGTGATGGCGGCGGCATCAACCACATCCATGCTGTCAATCACCCGTTCTGCATCAACGATGCTATTGGTCACACCAAGGGCGCGAAACCGCGTGGCCTCGTCCGGGGCGGTGCCGGTTAGTTCAACCTGCAATCCGTCAACATGCACCGCAACCCAGGCGTGGTCATTGGCAACCAGCGCGTCGGTCACATCGGCAAGTGATCGTTTTTCAACAAAATCGGCAGCGCGCATGGCCCCGAAGGTGCTGACAACCCCTGCAATCAGAAATGTTGCAAGGATCAGGATGATTGAGGAAATACGCATATAAGTTCTGGTTGTCCGTATTGGTTTTCATCTGTCTAGGCCGCATGTATTCTAGGTGCAATCATAGCAAAAGCGCAACGGCAAGAAATAGCGCAATAATCAGGCCGGAGTTGCGGTTTGCGCGGAAAAGCCGCAGACAGGTTTCAGGGTCTTCGGTATCCAGCAAGCGCATTTGCCATGCCAGATGCCAGCCAAACGCCCACGGACCACCAAGGGCAATGACCATCACCAGCGGGTTGTCGTTGTCCAGTAAGGCCAGAATGATCGCTATCGCCAGTAACAGGACCGACAGCATCATGAAACCACGCAGCCATCTGTGGGAATTTTCGCCAAACAGGCGGGCGGTGGATTTCACCCCGATCAGGGCGTCGTCCTCGGTATCTTGATGGGCATAGATCGTGTCATAAAACAGCGTCCATGATATGCCCGCGACGTATAGCAGAACGGCGGGCCATCCCAACTGGCCGCTATGCGCCGTCCACGCCAGCAAGGCGCCCCAGTTGAACGCAAGGCCAAGAAACACCTGTGGCCACCATGTGAACCGCTTGGCAAAGGGGTAAATTGCCACCAGCGCCAATGATCCAACCCCAAGCAGAATTGCGTTGGTGTTGAAGGTCAGCAGAATGGCGAATGCGATCAACGCTTGCAGTGCCATCCATGTGGCCGCGCCCCTGACGCTGACCTGACCCGACGGGATGGGCCGCGAGCGGGTGCGCTCGACCTTCGCGTCAATCTTGCGGTCGGTGATGTCGTTCCATGTGCAGCCCGCCCCGCGCATCAGCCACGCGCCCGCGGCGCAAGCGATGATGATCCAAAGATCAAAGCGCGTGAAACCTCCACCCGAAAGCGCCGCCAGCAACACGCCCCACCAACAGGGCAGCAACAACAGCCAAGTGCCAATCGGCCGATCCGCACGGGATAGGCGCAAATAGGGCCGCGTCCACGCGGGTGCTATGGTATCGACCCAGTTGCCTGTAACGGCATCAGAAACTTGGCCTGTGGGCTCTGGAGTATCTGGCAGGTCGGGCATATGGTCATATCCATGA
>JAFLKA010000520.1 GCA_022712735.1 Marinosulfonomonas sp.
TGTTGGTGGTGGATTCGCGGGCATTACGCTGGAGTTCACGCACAATGCGTCGGTCCAGCGCATCCTTGAGCCATTTTGATGATCTTTCCGTCATAATGTCGCTATAGCACAATTTTCCGGTATATTGGCAAGTGGCATTGCCTAAGGAAAAGGGCCAGAGTGGGACAAATAGGATGATTCCGGCATTTACACGGGGAAGATATGGATCGCGCAGCAATTGTTCACCAGAATTTTCTGGATCGGGTTCAGTCAGGGGATTTGCCCAAAGGCGCACCCGCCGACACCGATTTACCTGCCACCAAACTGGTCGAGATGTTTCGTGCACAATGTCTGTCGCGCCAACTGGACCGCACCAGCCGCGATATGCAAAAGGCGGGGCAGGGGTTTTACACCATTGGGTCCAGCGGGCACGAGGGCATGGCGGCGGTGGCCGAGGCCCTGCGCCCGACCGATATGGCGTTCCTGCACTACCGCGATGCGGCGTTCCAGATACAGCGCGCTAACCAAGTTCCGGGGCAGAACATCGCGTGGGATATGCTGCTGAGTTTCGCGGCCTCCTCGGATGATCCGACATCAGGCGGGCGTCACAAGGTGCTGGGATCAAAAGCGCTGAATATCCCGCCGCAAACATCGACCATCGCCAGCCATTTGCCCAAAGCGGTCGGTGTGGCGTATTCACTGGGCCTTGCGCGACGGCACGCGCCCGAACACCGCTGCCTGCCCGAAGATGCCATCGTGATGGCGTCGTTTGGTGATGCATCATCAAACCATTCCACCGCCCAAGGCGCGTTCAACACGGCCTGCTGGACCAGTTTCCAATCGGTGCCAATGCCGATGTTATTTGTCTGCGAGGACAACGGTATCGGCATTTCCACCCCCACGCCCGACGGCTGGGTGGCGGCGAATTTCTCGGCGCGGCCAGGGATGAAATATTTCGCCTGCAACGGGCTGGATATTTGCGAGGTCCACCGCGTGGCGTCCCTTGCGGCAGATTACGTCCGCAAACACCGCAAGCCCGCGTTCCTGCATGTGACCACCGTGCGCCTGTATGGTCATGCCGGATCGGACGTCGAGGCGACCTATCGGGATACAAAGGCAATCACGGCGGACGAGGCGAATGATCCGCTGCTGCATACGGTGCGTTTGTTGATTGACGCAGGTGCGTTAAGTGCAGATCAAGCTATTGAAATATACACAGAAATAGGTGATCGCTGCACCCGTATTGCGGCCCAAGCCGTGACGCGCCCTCACCTGAAAACTGGCGCGGATGTCGTCGCGTCCCTGATCCCGCCCAAACGGGAATGCGCCCCGACCAACGGGCCGTCTGCCACCGTGCGCAAGGCCACATTCGGCAGCGATATGCGGGCGATGAAAGAGCCACAGCCAATGATGCGCCTGATCAACTGGGCGTTGACTGATCTGATGCTGGAGCACAGCGAGATCGCCATGATGGGCGAAGATGTGGGGCGCAAAGGCGGCGTTTATGGTGTGACCCAAAAGATGAAAGCGCGGTTTGGCGCGGATCGGGTGATTGATACCTTGCTGGATGAGCAGAGCATTCTGGGGCTGGCGATTGGCATGGCGCATAACGGTTTTATCCCGATGCCGGAAATCCAGTTTCTGGCCTATCTGCACAATGCCGAGGACCAGATCAGGGGCGAAGCGGCGACGCTCAGTTTCTTCTCGAACGGTCAATACACCAACCCGATGGTGCTGCGGATTGCCGGCCTCGGCTATCAACGCGGCTTTGGCGGGCATTTCCATAATGACAACTCATTGGCCGTGTTGCGTGACATCCCCGGTGTGATTATCGCCTGCCCATCCAATGGCGCGGACGCTGCATGCATGCTGCGTGAATGCGTGCGATTGGCCCGCGAAGAACAGCGCGTGGTGGTGTTTATCGAGCCTATCGCGCTTTATCCGATGCGTGATTTGCACGATGTGGGGGATAAGGGCTGGATGCACAGTTATCCGTCGCCCGATAAACGCATCGGGCTGGGGCAGGTCGGGGTGTCGGGGCGCGGCACGGATTTGGCGATCGTTTCTTATGCCAATGGCTATTATCTGTCCCTGCAAACGGCCAAGGCGTTGCAGGCCAAAGGGATCAAGACCCGTGTGATTGATATGCGCTGGATCGCGCCGGTGCCAAAGGATGAATTGCTAAAACAAACAAAGGCTTGTGGGTCGGTGTTGATTGTAGATGAGTGCCGCGAAACCGGTAGCCAATCCGAAGGGTTGATGGCGTTGTTTACCGAAAACGGACGCGAAAAGGTGGCGCGGGTCACGGGTGAGGATTGCTTCATTGCCACGGGTCCGGCTTACGGCGCAACTCTGCCCACGGCAGACGGGATCACGCAGGCGGCGCTGGAATTGGTTGGGGCTGCGAGATGAAAAAGACAGCGGTTCTGATTTGCCCGGGGCGTGGCACCTATAATGCGCCGGAACTTGGCTATATCGCGCGACATCACGGCGGACGATTGGCCGAATTTGATGCGTATCGCGCCGCACAGGGGCAAGAAACGGTTTCTGCGCTGGATGGCGCGGCCAAATTTTCAGCCAAGGTTCATACGCGCGGTGATAACGCATCGCCGCTGATCTATGCCGCATCCCTGTTTGATGCGCAGTTGATTGCGGATGACTATGATATAGTTGCCGTCGCCGGCAATTCGATGGGCTGGTATATCGCGCTGGCGGCGGGCGGGGCGGTGACGCCGATGGCGGGGTTTGAAATTGTAAACACCATGGGCACCTTGATGCAGGAACGGTTGATCGGTGGGCAGGTGCTGTATCCGTTTGTCGATGAAAACTGGCAGGAAATTGCGGGAAAACGGGATGAGTTGCTGGCGTTGGTTGGCGACATTAACAGGCGCAAGGGGCATCAGCTGGCGGTGTCGATCCATCTGGGCGGGATGCTTGTGGTCGCGGGGGATGAGGCTGGATTATCTGCATTCGAAGCAGCCGTTCCGTCCTTTGACCGCTATCCGATGCGCCTACCAAATCACGCGGCGTTTCATACTTCGCTTCAGGCGCCTGTGGCGGCCGAGGGGCAATCACGGCTGGGCACGGACCTTTTTGGCACGCCTGACATCCCGTTGATTGACGGGCGTGGTGCAATCTGGTGGCCAAATGCAACGGATGCGACGGCCTTACGCGACTACACTCTTGGGGCGCAAGTCACTGAAACCTATGATTTTACCAAGGCTATTCAGGTGGCAGCCCGTGAATTTGCGCCGGATGTGTTCATTGTAACTGGCCCTGGGGGGACGCTGGGCGGTGCTATCGCGCAATCCCTGATCGGGATCGATTGGGACGGGATTGGCGGCAAGGCCGCGTTTCAAGTGCGCCAGTCAGAGGGTCCAATTTTGATAGCGATGGGGCGGGATGACCAGCGGCCAGAAACAACAAAGCGCAGCTAAGAGCTGCGCCGTGTATTCATAATAGTCATTAATCGGGAACCTAACGGCCCCAGCTGCGAACCTGACCGCAGTCCATATGCACAAAGTTGGAGCTGGAATATCTGCCAACACCACCGGCACCACAGGATACACCTGCCTTGAACATCTGGCTGACCGAGCGCGATTTCAAACGCAGATCAGCAGCCTGACCCTTCATATGCAGCGAGTTTTTCGCCACACCGCGCGAGCGCGAGCGCAACATTGCATTGGTTTTCGGCGAACGATAACCGGACAACAGCAGATAAGGTTCAGACACATCCATCAGGTTGTGGGCCGCCGTCATGATATCGAAATTGCGGATATCCATGCTTTTGGTCAGATCCTGACGCCAGTCGCGCATGAAATAATTGATCTCTTTGATCGCATCCTTGATGTATTTGCCTTCAATCCAGTAGATCGTATCCATATTTTCACCGGTGCGGCCGTTATACATACGCAGGCGGCGTATATCGCCACCGCCACGCAGAAAACCTGCGGCATTGGCATAAGTCGGAGCGGCCTCGATTTTGGTTGCGGCAAAAGCCCGCAAAACACCGCGTCGCGTGATTAAGGATTTTTTACTGCCCGTATTCATATCGTTCACCATCGTCATATCGCCTGTCCCGTAGCGTTGCGTCCACATTTATATGCGGTTACATGCCATTACATCCCCAGATGTTGGGGTCTTATTACACATATCGAATCAA
>JAFLKA010000093.1 GCA_022712735.1 Marinosulfonomonas sp.
GATCGGTGATGAAATCCCATTGCAGAGTTTGTATCTCGCTCAGGCGACATCCCGTTAGGATCAGCAACCGGAACGCTGCGATAACGTAAGGCGTTTCTGATCCGTCGCGCTCAGACTCGCCCAGCACTTGACCCAAACGACGCAATTCATCTTGGCTTAGGTAACGCTCGCGCTTGATCTCGCGGTATTTGGGAACATGGCGGCACGGGTTTGACCCATCGGGCCGCAAGCCCCAAATCTCGGACAGGTTAAACATCTTGGACAGAACCCCAAGGGTGCGATTGGCCTGATAGGGTTTGTTGCGGAACTTGTAATGCAATTCGGCGATATCTTTGCGCTCCACATCCACAACCTTAAAGTTGCCTATTGCCGGATTGATAAACAGATCAATAGCGCGGCGATATTCTCTTTGGGTGCTGGGCTTGCAGCGCTCCATTACATGGCTTTCAAAAAACCGCTCACAAAGGGCAGCGATGGTTGGCGCTTTGCGATGCTGCGAAATGCTTTCTGCTGGGTTTTCACCCTTGGCAACTTGCCCCATGATTTCTTTCGCCAGCTTGCGTGCCTCATCCACGGTTATCTTACCGTGACGCCCAACCGAAACCCGCCGCGTTCGACCGCCCTTGCGATATTGCGCCTGATAGGTCTTCGCACCGGAGGGCATAATGCGGATGCCAAATCCGGCAATTTGCGTGTCCCAGACAAAGTAATCCTTGGCCTCTGAATGCAGGGCATCTGTCACGCGTTTGGTCAGTTTTGGCATCGTTTTCTCCGGTCTTTGTTTGTTCTCGTGGAAGCACTGTGGAAGCAGCTGGAAGCAAACCACAGAGTAAGCCGTAGAAGACGAGCGCGCGTTTCGTCAAGAATTAATGATATGAATCAATGAGATAGGGTAGGTGGGCGCAAAGTGGGGTAAGTCAGTGCTATAGGCCGCAACTATCTCATAACCTGAAGGTCGTAGGTTCAAATCCTACTCCCGCAACCAAAATAAATACCACAATATCAACGGCTTAGGCCTCGCTCTCGCGGGGCTTTTTGCGTTGCAGTTTTGCACGGTGCTACGCTGGTGCTACGTTTTGGATGCCAATAATGCAACGAGAGTGCCGATATGGTTGTGGAACGAACACAAAGCAAGATTCTTGATTGCATTGGGCTTAGGGTAGGGGCCTCATACGCTGCTAACGGCAGCTAGGCGCAGTTAGTCGATCAAACCGATGCCGTGTCTCGGCGCTACCATTCCAGTCATTTGCTCGCGGTGAGTTACTCCAAGGGTAATCCCCCCGCAAATTAGTGGTGTTCACGCGTAGAATTTTCTCGGCATAATATCTGAGGAGATTTTGAATGAAGAACAAACGATATAGCGACGCGCAAATTATGCATTGCCCGACAGGCGATTGGAACAATCGACGAGAGGGGGTATTCTGAAGCAGGCCGAAAGTGGTGTGCCGGTTTCAGAGCTTTGTCGCGAACATGGAATGAGTAATGCCAGCTTTTACAAATGGCGGGCAAAGTTTGGCGGGATGGACGCCTCGATGATGTCTGAGATGAAGGCGCTGACTGATGAGAACCGCCGCCTGAAGCGGATGTATGCCGAGATGAGCATGCAGAATGATCTGCTGAAGGAAGTGCTTGGAAAAAAGTAGTCCGGCCATCTTTGCGCAAAGAGATGGCCGTGAAAGCGGTCGCAGATCTCGGGGTCAGCATTGCTATGGCTTGCCGCGCATTCCAGATTAGCGAGAGTTGTTATCGTTACGAACGCAAGCTGGATGACGAGAATGCCGAGATCGCGGATTGGCTGGAGAAATTGACCGATAACCGTCGGACTTGGGGCTTTGGTCTATGCTTTTTGTATCTGCGCAATGTGAAGGGCTTTGGCTGGAATCATAAGCGCGTCTACAGGATTTACTGCGAACTGGAACTGAACCTGCGGATAAAGCCCAAGAAACGCCTAAGACGGGATAAGCCGGACGCGCTGGCGGTGCCGGACACGGCCAATCATACTTGGTCTATGGACTTCATGGCCGATCAGCTTGCGGATGGCCGCCCGATCCGCACCCTGAACGTGCTGGATGACTTTAATCGCGAAGGCTTAGGCATCGAAGTGGACTTCTCGCTGCCCGCGGAACGGGTAGTACGCAGTCTGAACCGGATTATCGAGTGGCGGGGTGCGCCGCAGATTATTCGAGTGGATAATGGCCCGGAATATATCAGTGGAAAGTTGATGGTATGGGCCGCAAAGCGCGGCATCCACATTCAATACATCCAGCCCGGAAAGCCTCAACAGAATGCCTATATCGAGCGTTACAACCGCACGGTCCGGCACGAATGGCTGGATCAGAATATCTTTGAAACGATAGAGGAGGCCCAGGAACAAGCTACTGAATGGCTCTGGACTTATAACAACGACCGCCCCAACATGGGCATTGGCGGGATTACCCCCGCAATGAAGCTGAAAATGGCCGCGTAATTCTACTAGCGGACCCCATCTAAAATGGGGGGATTACCTGTCGCCTTCAACTTTTACGTTTAAGCTGCATGTGTCAGGGCAATCAAGCGGGCAGACACTGGGTAGGGTTTTTGAGGAAATATGCTTGTTCATGGTGGAGTCCTGATACTATTTTCGCAAAGCTTCCTTTTTATCTATCAAACTAGAATTGCGATCAAAATATCCAAAAATGCACAATTTGAGCATACCAATTTTTGCTATTTCGATGACAGAAACGCCTCTGGAGTCTAAGCGCGCGGTTGCAATAGTTAAAACCTAGCGCTTGCAACGCTTCACTCCGCTCATTGTTCGATGCGCAGTAAACCACCTACAAGTTCCGCAACCGAGCTAAGGATCATATCGACTAAGCCGCCCAAATTTACCGTTCATTAACCATAATAGGATACTTGAAGCATTATTATCGCTTGGCGCATGTGGGCAATAGGGTCCGGCCAAGCAGGCAGTGCCTTGGATTGTATATGGCAGGACTTGTGAGAGATATTGGGTGTAGGGCAAATGGATGCCTCCCCTGGCAGGAGCCAGAAAGGGGAAATTGTGCATGCACCACCCACCTATGATTCATCCAGTGATTTTGGCTGGCGGGGCCGGAACGCGGTTGTGGCCACTGTCGCGTCAAAGCTATCCAAAGCAGTTTTCGAAATTGATGGGCGAAGAGAGTCTGTTTCAAGCCTCGGCAAAGCGCATGGCAGGCAACGGGTTTGCGGCGCCACTGGTTCTAACTGCCGATGATTTCCGGTTTATTGTGACGGAGCAAATGGCGGCTGCCCAAATCGCCCCCGCTGCAATTCTGATTGAACCAGAGGGCCGAAACACTGCCCCCGCGATTCTGGCGGCGGCCCTGTGGCTGGAGGCCCGTGAACCCGATGCGCTGATGCTGGTTGCGCCGTCTGATCATGTAATTGCGGGTACGGACGAATTTTGTGCGACGGTTAACAGGGCTGCGGGGTGTGCCGCTGCGGGCGATCTGGTGACGTTTGGTATTACGCCAGACCGCGCCGAGACCGGCTATGGGTATCTGGAACTGCCTAAGCAGGATCGACTGCATGGGGACGGGCCACATCCATTGGTCCATTTCATTGAAAAACCGGATGCGGCAACAGCCAGTGAAATGCTGGCGCGGGGCAATTACCTGTGGAATGCGGGGATATTCCTGTTTTCGGTCAAATCCATTCTGGCCGCCTATCAAACACATGCGCCTGACCTGTTCTCAAAGGTGGCTGAATCGGTGCATGACGCGACGCTTGACCTTGGGTTTACCCGTTTGGCCGTTGCGCCGTGGATGCAGATTGAGGAGATATCGATTGATTATGCCATTATGGAGAAGACCGAAAACCTGTCTGTGATGCCCTATTCTGGCGGCTGGTCGGATTTGGGCAGTTGGGATGCGGTTCATAACGAGGTTGGTCCGGACACGGACGGAAATGTTTGTTCAGAGAACTCAACCGCGATTGATTGCCGGAATTCACTGCTACGGTCTGAATCCGGCGGCATGGAGTTGGTCGGGATCGGGTTGGACAATATCATTGCGATTGCTATGCCCGACGCTGTGCTGGTGGCGCATAAATCTGACGGGCAACGGGTGAAAGAAGCTGTTGCCGCCCTGAAATGCAAGGGGGCAAAACAGGCAGATACATTCCCGCGCGATCATCGGCCATGGGGCTGGTTTGAAAGTCTGGTTATGGGGGGGCGGTTTCAGGTAAAGCGGATTGTTGTGAACCCGGGGGCGGCGCTGTCATTGCAAAGTCATCATCACCGGTCAGAACACTGGATTGTGGTAGAAGGCACCGCAAAGGTGACCATCGATGATGAGGTCAGGCTGGTGGGGGAAAACCAGTCTGTCTATATTCCGCTTGGTGCCAAGCACCGTATGGAAAACCCGGGAAGGCTGCCGATGGTTTTGATCGAGGTGCAAACCGGCAGTTATCTGGGCGAGGATGATATTATCCGGTTTGAGGATATGTATTCCCGCGACTAGAGCGCATCCAATCTAACCAGAAATATGCATTCATCCAGCAACCCGAGGCAGCGTTTGCATTTGCAAATGCGTTCGGGTTGCGGCGTGAATTCAATTGGATAGGATTTGCTCTAGAATTCGACACCAATCTGCGCTTTGATTCCGGACCGGAACGGGTGTTTGACCAGCTCCATTTCCGTTACCAGATCGGCGACTTCGATCAGGTCCTCTTTGGCGTTGCGCCCGGTCAGAACCACATGGGTCATTTCGGGTTTTTCATCTGTCAGGAATTCGACCACATCCTTGATGTCGATGTAATCATAGCGCAGGGCGATGTTGATTTCGTCCAGCAGCACCATCTTATTGGCGGGGTCACGGATCAGGTCTTTGGCCTTTTCCCATGCGGCGGCAGCCATTTCGGTATCGCGGGATTTATCCTGCGTTTCCCAAGTGAAACCTTCGCCCATCGTGTAAAATTCACATTCATCGCTGAACTTGGCAAGGATCAGATCACGCTCGCCGGTCGACATGCCGCCTTTGATGAACTGCACGACGGCGCATTTCATATCATGGGCGATGCAACGAAAGATCATCCCGAATGCGGCCGATGATTTACCCTTACCCTTGCCGGTATGAACGATGATCAGGCCCTTTTGATCGGTCTTGGTCGCCATGATTTTATCGCGCGCAGCCTTTTTCTTGGCCATTTTCATTACGTGGCGGTCGGTGTCATCAGTCATGTTATGTCCTCCTGTTTGCAGAAAATACATTGCGGTGACGGGACCCCAGATGCAAGTGCCGGCGACCATTTAGGCCGCCCGCATGTATCAGGTTTAGGGGGCCTGCTTATTCAGCGGGCACCACATTTGATGCGCGTAGTTTGCCAAAGTACTGTTTGTTCAGGTGGAACATTAGCACGACCATTGCAAACTGGAACGCAATAGCAACAGCGCTCAGTGCCCAATAGGTGGCCGAGAATTTGTCAACAAGGCCCGCCGAGACAAGGCCCGCGTTATAAGAACTGTATCATCACCGACAGGGCCACACCGGGACAAACCAGAGCGTAAGAACCAGGCGAGGTTTTCTTGCCAAAGACGAAATCCTTGAAATATTCTTCGCGCTTAAGAACAACCAGACCGAGGCCGAGGAACACCAGCTGGATGGTGAGGGCTTTTGCCAGCATCATCATGGTTTCGCCTGGGGTGCTATGCGCATCAAATTGCATGTGCAGCCCGTGGTTTTGGCGTAAGAATGTGATGCCCAGAACGGTTACCAGCGGAATGATGATCAGCAGCGTCGGGCTGGATTCCTTGGCGGTGCCGTAGTGCAGCATCGAATTAAATGCTGTGAAGGTCGCGAACAACGCATAAAAAACCGCGGCAATACCGACGAATGTGGGCAGGATCAGGGCCAGACCAACGGTCACTGCATTGCCGCTCATGGCGGCGGGGGCGGACAGGCCCACGGCAACCATAGACAGGGCGAAGGCTGGCAATAGCTGTGCAAAGGAATTGTGTGATGTGACATCGAACAGCCCGCCTTTGGTCAGCACGCGGCCTAAAAAAATCACCGATATAGCTAAAGG
>JAFLKA010000302.1 GCA_022712735.1 Marinosulfonomonas sp.
AAACACCACGCTGTCCTCGCCAAGTTCGGTGTTTCCAGTCACCACAACGTGGCTTTTCAGATGCACCCGCTGCCCCAGCACCACGTTCGGTCCGACACAACAAAACGGCCCGATCACGCATCCCTCACCGATAACGCACCCTTCTTCAAGGATAGCGCTGGCGTGGATATCGGCTGTGGGATGGGTGGCCATTGTGATCTATTCCTCCAACAAATCGATCATAGCAACGATTTCGCATTCGGCGGCGACTTCGCCGTCCACTTTGCCAACCCCGCGGAATTTCCAGATTTTTTGGGACCCGCGCAGCACCTCGACGTGCAGTTCCAGCACATCACCCGGCACCACCTTGCGGCGGAATTTGCATTTGTCGATCGACATGAAATAGACCAGTAACGGTTTATCCACCAGATCCAGCGTGATGCCGACCAGCACGGCGGATGTCTGGGCAATCGCCTCGACAATCATCACACCGGGGAAAATCGGCGCCCCCGGGAAATGGCCCTGAAACTGTGGCTCGTTAAAGGTAATATTCTTGACGCCGACAGCCGTTTCGTTGGCCACGATATCGCGCACCTTGTCGATCAAAAGGAATGGATAGCGATGCGGGATAATCCGTTGAATGATATCCAGATCGGCTTCGGTTCTTAGCTCGGTCATGTCCCTGTCCCTGATTATTTATTCGTTACCGTTGTCTTTGATTAGCAATTCAAAACATGGCAGGCAAGGCAGCCTGGATCCCGCGATGTAACACTTGCATTCTATTCATCCGGCGCAGTTGGCTGGGCAACGCCATCGCCAAGCGTTGCATCAATACGCCGGATGGCCTCGTCCGTGATATCAACCCCTTCGGATGATATGAAAATCACACGTCGATCCAGGATGGCCGTTGCGCCATGCTCTTTCATCAGCGTCCCTAAAATCGGCACGACCAGAGTGAAATAGGTCGCGCGTTCTTCTTCCAGCCTGCGGCCCAGTTCCCGTGTCTTTACCTCTTGCGCACGGCGAATGGCCTGCACTTTTTCATCGAACGCATCCGCCAGCAGCCGGAATGCCTCGGGCGTCAGGTTCGGGCGCTGTTCGGTCAGGGATTTTTCCTCGGCGGTCAGGTCTGCTTCTATCTGCCTGTTCTCGGCTGATAGCGTTTCTGATGCGGCTTCAATATCGGAATTCACCCGCTCGCCATATAGCGAGGCCGCAAACAGGCGCTCCTGATTGATGGTCAGAATGGGGCTGGTTGCGGCACCCCGCTCTTGTGCGGCAACCGGAGCAACCGCGCCAAACCACAAACCAAACAATAACAGAACCGGATATAAAAGGATCCGCCGTTCCATATCAGAATGTGGTCTGGATGGTCAGCTCGAAGCTCTGATCAATATCGTAGTCTTCTTGTTGCAACGCTTTGGAAAAGTTGAACCGTAATGGGCCAATTGCGGTGGTCCAGAAGATCGAAATCCCGACGGCCGAACGCCAATGCAGATCATCATCGACCCCTGTTCCGTGCAGGTCATCCAATCCCCAAACAGTGCCGATATCATAGAACAAACCAGCAGACAGGCCGTATTCCTCGGGCAGGCCCAGCGGGAAATTTGCCTCGAACCGTGCCACCGCAAACATGTTGCCCCCCAACGCATCCTGATCGATCACAGTCAAGTCGCGTGGCCCAATCCCGTTGGCGGCAAACCCGCGCATTTTACTGCCGTTCAAAAAGAACCGGTCCGTAACGCGCGTTTCACTACCGGATATGGATGCAATCGCCCCGCCCTCGAACACCGCGCGCAATGTTACCTCTTCGTTGAACACCTTGGTCTCGGCCCCGATCAGGGCAGTTGTTTTAATGAAGTTTGTATCCCCGCCCAAGCCAGCATAATCCTGACTGAACCGAAGCACGATACCGGCATTTGGGTTTAGCCCAGTGCGGCGCGTATCATAGCTGTAGGAATAACCAAGCGAACTGGTAAGCAGCGTGCCTAGATCCTGATCGGCAATCATGATTGCCGAGCTCACCCCGGCTGCCGTGTCCACATCCTTGGTAACACTGCTATTCAAAGAATACCGCACTTCTAGCCGACCATTTTCACTGATCGGAAATTCAAGCGCCGGACTTATGCCGATAACCCGCGTGCCATAATGCGAATTGGAATCGCTGGATGTCGTATAAAACCCGCTGAACTTGAACCTAACGTTCCGTCCCAAAAAGGCAGGTTCAACAAACGAGAAGTTGGCACTGGCGTCGTCACTGGCGGTGTTGAACGAAAAGCTAAGCCCCTGCCCGCGCCCCAAAAAGTTGCGCTCGGAAAAGCCGACGGTCAATCCAAATCCGGCATCCGTCCCGTAGGACGCGCCAAAGTTCAAACTGCCGGTTGGTTGTTCTTCGACATTAACGTCAACAACAACCTGATCGGCGGCTGAACCCTCGCGGGCATTCACATCGGCCTTGCTGAAAAAGCCAAGCCGCCGAATGCGCTCAGCAGATTCGCGGATTGCACGTGGGTTGAACGGATCGCCCTCAACCACACGGAACTGGCGCCGCACCACGCGGTCCAGCGTCGTTGCGTTGCCCTCGATATCAATCCGTTCCACAAAAATCCGTGGCCCTCTGGAAATGATGAATTCTACATCCAGCGTCAGATCACGGTCGTTGCGGGTGATCCGCGGCTCGACCCTGATGAAATTCAAACTCTTCTTGATCGCCAACCGCTCCATCCGCGCAATGGTGTTTTCAACATGCGTCGGCGTGTAGGTCATACCGGGACGGATTTTAGCGGCGGCCTGAAATTCCTCGGCATCGACCTCTTCCAGATCGCTGATTGTGGTGATTTCACCAAATTTAAACTTCTGCCCTTCGGTCAAACTGAACGTGATAAAAAAACCATCCCGCTCGCGGGAAATTTCGGAATTCACCGATAGAACCTGAAAATCAACATAGCCACGCGACAAATAGAAATCGCGCAATACCTGTTTATCAAACTCGATCCGGTCGGCGATGAACGTATCTCTTTTAATCAGGGCTCGCAGGATACCGGCTTGTTTGGTTTCCAGAACCCGGCGCAAGCGGCGGTCATTATAGGCGCGGTTGCCAACAAAGCTAAGGCGCTCGATCTCGACCACTCGGCCTTCGGTAACTTCAAATACCAGATCAACGCGGTTGTTCGAGCGCCGGATGATTTTCGGCGTCACTGTCGCCGAATACCGGCCCGACTGGTTATAGGCCTCGGTGATGGCGGCGGCGTCCGCTTCAGCTGTGGACGGGCTATAGACGTGACGCGACTGCGATTGCACAATCACCGCGAGGTCTTCGGATTTCAGCCGCTTGTTGCCCTCGAAATTAATCCGGTTGATCGTGGGAAATTCGCGCACTGTGATTACTAAAGTGCCGCCGCGTGGCTCAATCGACACAGTTTCGAACAAACCGCTGCCCAAAATACGCTGATATGCGTCATTCAACCCTGCTGCAGACACCGTTTCGCCCTGGGCGATTCCGGCGTAGGTCAGGATGGTGGCAGGCTCGATCCGCTGGTTACCCTCGATCTTGACCGTGCTAAACTGATAGGATTGCGCCTGTGCCGCCGTCGAGGCAACCACATAAGTCATTGATAATGATAGAAGTAAAACAACAGAAATTCGTTTGAATACTGATTTCATTTTTAGTGCCCTCACTGCTCTACCGGCTTTTTGTTTGGTCATAAAACCCAAATCCGATTAGACGTCCCAGATACCCCTTGCTAACGGGTCTGTGGGGGGTTGTCAAAAGGCCAAAAAGCCCCCGACCGATATTGGCGGAGGCTTGTCATTAAACACAATGAAATAGGGTTAACCTAGCGCAAGCGACCCAAAAAACGCACCGGCGAAAAGCGCTGTGGCGATCATCGTAATATACAACAAACGGTCCCAGTTGATATCAACCAGAAGCGATAGGCCGCGATAGCTGTTTTGTATGGTTTGCATGGGTCTGCCCTTGCCTTGTTGCGTGTTACAGCACAGATATACCGCCCGATTAAGGCACAATTAGGGCGTTTGGTCTGTTTTCAAGATGGCTGCTTATGGGCAGAACAGATCGTTGGTAACGGCAAACACCATCAAGGACAGGATCAAAACCAGCCCCGTGGTCATCATGATTTGTAGTGCCTTGTCGCTGGGCGGTTTGCCGGTCACGGCCTCATAGGCGAAAAACACCAGATGCCCGCCGTCCAGAACCGGAATTGGAAACAGGTTCAACAGACCGACAGCCGCCGACAGCAGGGCGATGAAAAAGATGAAACTCTCGGCCCCTTGGCTGGCCATTTGTCCCGACACCTTAGCGATGCCAATCGGGCCAGACATATTACACGAACTGATCGCGCCGGTGACCATATGATACAGCCCTGAAATCGACTGGGTAATGATGCCCCATGTCCGTTCGCCGCCAATCACAATCGATTCACCCAAACCGGGGCTTTCGACCGCCGATGTATAAAAGGAACTGCCGCTGATGCCGATGATATAGCGGGTTTCAAAACTGTTATCGGATTTTGGCAGATCGCGTTTCTGGGCCTCGATGGTGATCTCGATGATCTCACCCTTGCGCCAGATTTTCAGGACGGTTGGTTCGCCTTTAGTGCCATTGATCACCGGAATCATCTGGCCAAATTCAAACACCTCTTCATCGCCAATCGCCAGAATTACATCACCCTCGAGCAAGCCCGCAGCCTCGGCGGCCCACCCCGGCGTTACATGCGCCACCCGCGACGGGGACAG
>JAFLKA010000094.1 GCA_022712735.1 Marinosulfonomonas sp.
TGAATGCGCTGGAAAAACGTGGGCTGAAACGCGGGGTAGCGGCGATTTGCATCGGGGGTGGCGAAGGCACGGCGATTGCCATTGAACTGGTCTGATGCGGGTTGATTATGATGTGCTGGCCAAGGTTATTGCAT
Source organism: Marinosulfonomonas sp. (assembly GCA_022712735.1). Next base: position 135 of record JAFLKA010000094.1, read on the forward strand.
CGCTGACCGAAGGCGAGGATGATGTGGTGTCGCTGATGGCGACGGTGGCCTGCGAGGTGCATCATAGTGATGATCGGTTTGACTGGACGGGGTTTTATCGCAATGTCGGCGATGATTTGCTGAAAATCGGCCCCTATCAGGGTGGGCACGGTTGTTTGGTAATCCCGTTTTCACGCGGTGTTTGTGGGGCGGCGGCGCGCACGGGGCAGGTGCAGCTGGTGGCGGATGTGGAGGCGTTTGCGGGGCATATTGCCTGTGCGTCCACAACCCGCAGCGAGGTGGTGTTGCCGGTGTTCGGGCAAGGCGGGGCGCTGTTGGGGGTGTTTGACATTGATAGCAATCAACCGGATGCGTTTGATGAGCGGGATGCAGAGAGGCTGGCGCTGATATTAGTGTCGGTGTTTGGTCGCCTGTAAGGGTTTCCGCCCAACGCCAGCACCCCTGCGGGGCGCGGACTTATGGTCGGCGGGCCTCGCTTCGCTCGGCTGATTTTTTGCCTCCGGCGGGGATATTGGTAGCGTTTTGCATTTACATGACAGGAAAAACATCAGAACGCGCCCACTCTTGGGGTGTGTTCTGATTCAGCCTAATGCAAATTGCGTCGAACGAAAAAGAAACCATGATTTTGCTTGCAGGGAATCAATTTTGTGGCAATGGTGAAATTAGATGTGAAAATTTCATGGATAATTTCAAAACATGCTACACTCTGATCCAACACACCCCAAAACACTTGGCGCGGATTTACGGGCCATTCGCAAGGCGCGCGGGGTGACGTTGGTTGAATTGGCGGACCAGTTGGGGCGCTCGGTTGGATGGGTGAGCCAAGTTGAGCGTGACTTGTCCGAGCCATCGGTGACAGACCTGCGCCTGATTGCCGCCGCGCTGGATGTGTCCATATCGATGCTGTTTGCCCATGCGGCTGCCCCCGCTGGCGAGGAGGGCTATGTGGTGCGCAAAGGGGCGCGGCGCAGCATTGGCACCAATGAGGCGGGCCTGATCGAGGAGCTGTTATCGCCTGATCTGACCGATGATTTCGAGGTGGTGCATTCGACCTTTCAGCCGCATTCAAAGATCACCGATGCCATCAGCCGCCCGACCCAGGAGGTGGGGTATCTGGTTTCTGGCTGTCTGGATCTGTGGATCGCAGGGCGCAAATTCACCATCAACCCCGGCGACAGTTTTCGTATTCGGGGCGAAGTGCATCGCTGGTCCAACCCGTATGACACGCCTGCCGTTGCGATCTGGGTGATCGCGCCGCCGGTCTATTGAGGGGATATGATGTCGTTTGAAGCATGGAGCATTTTCGCGCTGTTCTGGGTGGTGTTTGTCACCACGCCGGGCCCGAATGCGGTGAATTGCATCAGCAACGGCATGGTGCTGGGGTTTCGGTCGGCCCTGTGGGGCGTGTTGGGGATACTGACGCAGGCCAGCCTGTTTTTGGGCCTGTCGGCGATGGGGGTGACGGCATTGATCATCGCCTCGCCCACTGCATTTTTCTGGGTCAAGCTGATTGGGGCTGGTTTTCTGGTCTATCTGGGGGTGCGGGGCTGGATCAATGCGGGCAAACCTGTGGTGGCTGTGCAGGTGTCGGGGCGGCATATCTATTCCAAGGCGTTTATGATTGCGACGATCAACGCCAAAAGCATGGCCGGATATTTGGCCGCTTTCAGCCAGTTTGTGCAGCCGGATGTTCCGATCTGGCAGCAGATGCAGGTGATTGTGCCAACCGCGCTGGTGATCACGGCAATCAGTTACACGGGCTATTCGGCGTTAGGCGCAGGGCTTGGGCGGGCCGCAATGGGGGCGGTGTTTAACCGGCTATTCCGCCGCGTGATGGCGGTTGCATTTATCATTTACGGCGTAATTTTGGGCAGCACCAATGCACCACAGATCGGGAGGGGATAATGCATAAGGGATCATGTTTGTGCGGGGCGGTTCAATATGAGGTGACGGGCGATGTTGCGGGATTGTCCGTCTGCCATTGCAGCCAGTGCCGCAAGCAATCGGGGCATGTCTGGGCCTCGGGGTTTGTGCCGGACACAGCGTTGGTGATCACGCGGGATGACGGGCTGAAATGGTATGCCTCGAGCAAGACTGCAGAACGCGGGTTTTGCAGTACTTGCGGGGCGTTTTTGTTTTGGCGTCAGCATGGGGAAGGGGCGATATCGTTTAGCCTTGGGTCGCTTGATGGGCCAACTGGGTTGAAATTGCAAAAACATATCTTTGTGGCGGATCAGGGCGATTACTATGTGATTCCCGATGGTTTGCCGCAATTTGAAAAGTCTTAAAGGCATGGGCGCTAATGATATGATGACATGGCATGCAGATTTGCCAGAGCTTCCTGAAGGCAAATATCCATGGATGATCAACTTTCAAACAAAAAGCATACAGGGTCGTCGCCAAAGGGTGATTGAAGTAACCCGTGAAGACCAGCTTCAGTTGAGAGAATTTGTAGGTGAGGGGTTTGATCCCACAGACGTTTCTGGGGAAATGGTGCAGCGGTTGATGGAACGACTTAGGGTTGCCAACGGGCGACGCCAAGCTGGCGATACGTTGGACCCTACTACCTACAGCACGCAGAAAATCAACCACTCTGGCGCCGTTGTTTTTTATAGCCCCTACGGCGACCCGCCGAATGGAAGGCTGGAATTTCATGCGGTGTTCCGAGATGGGCTGTTGCAATCTGTTCAACTGACAAAAAACCAAGAGCCAGATCAATTAAAATGGGATGCACATCAGGAAAGAACTGGGGCCATGGCGCAATTTACTGTTCAGCCACTAACGGATAATCCAAAGGAGCCATCGGATGACTGATTTTCTAACAACTGCCCGCGTAGTCATCATTGGCGGCGGTGCGATTGGCACCTCGTCACTCTATCATCTGGCCAAAGCGGGGTGGTCTGATTGCGTTCTGCTGGAAAAGAATGAACTGACGGCGGGCAGCACATGGCATGCGGCGGGCAATGTGCCGAC
>JAFLKA010000095.1 GCA_022712735.1 Marinosulfonomonas sp.
AGGCCGATTTGCGGCCCAAACGGCCCGCGTCCGCCATCCAGAACAGCACATCATCCACCGCCCCGTCAGGGTATGCATCACCCATCGCGGCGCGGGTGGCTTTGGCGATTTTCACGCCCAGATCAATCGAGGTTTCGTCCACCAGTTGCAATGGTCCCAGCGGCATGCCGACCAGTTTGGCGGCGTTTTCCACCAGTGCGGGGGCAACGCCCTCGGCGACCATGCGGATGCCCTCGTTGATGTAGGGGATGATGCAGCGATTGGCGTAAAAGAACCGCGCGTCATTGACCACAATCGGGGTTTTGCGGATCTGGCGCACGAAATCGAGCGATTTGGCCACAGCTAGATCGCCGGTCTCCTTGCCCTTGATGATTTCCACCAGCATCATTTTCTCGACAGGCGAGAAAAAGTGGATGCCGATGAACTGCTCGGGGCGCTTGCTGGCCTTGGCGAGTTCGGTGATCGGCAGGGTCGAGGTGTTGGTGGCAAAGATGCAATCCTCGCCAACCACGGCCTCGACTTTGGCGGTCACGTCAGCCTTGACGCCCATATCCTCGAACACCGCTTCCACGATCAGATCAGCACCCTTTAGCGCCTGATAATCGGTGGTGGCGGTGATCAGCCCCAGCACGGCCTCTTTCTTCTCGGGCGTGGTTTTCTTGCGCTTAATGCCCGCATCCAGATAGGTTTCGACATAGGCTTTGCCCGCATCGGCACTTTCCTGCTTTTGGTCGATCAGCACCACTTCGATGCCTGCCATTGCGGACACAATCGCGATGCCTGCCCCCATCATACCAGCCCCGATGATGCCGACTTTCTTGACGGTTTGGGGTGGCACGTCAGGGCGGTTCGCGCCTTTTTCCAGCGCTTCCTTGTTGATGAACAGCGAGCGGATCATCGCGCCTGACGAGGGGTTCATCATCACATTGGTGAACCAGCGCGCCTCGATTCTGATGGCGGTGTCAAAGGGCACTTGGGCGCCTTCATAAACGGCTGACAGCAGTGCTTTAGCGGCAGGATAGACGCCTTGGGTGTTGGCGTTGACCATGGCGGACGCGCCAACGAAGGTCATGAAACCGGCGGGATGATACGGCGCACCACCGGGCATTTTATAGCCCTTGGCGTCCCACGGTTTCAGGATGTCGGCGTCTGTTGCGTTCAGCACCCATTCCTTGGCGGTCGACAGCAGGTCCTCGGACGGAACCACCTCGTCAACCACACCTGCCATTTTGGCGGCTTTAGGGTTGTTCAACTTGCCTTGCAACAACAGTGGCGAGGCCGCCATCGCGCCCATTTTGCGCGTCAGACGGGTGGTGCCGCCCATGCCGGGGAAAATCCCGACCATGATTTCGGGCAGGCCGATTTTGGCCTTTGGATTGTCGGCGGCAAAGATGCGGTGACAGGCCAGCGGCAGTTCCAGACCAATCCCCAACGCTGTGCCGGGCAGGGCGGCGGCAATCGGTTTGCCGCCTTTGTTGGTTTTCGGGTCCATGCCTGCGCGCTCGATTTTACGCAGGATGGCGTGCATCTGCATCAGCCCCTCGAACAGACCCTTGGCAGGGTTCTCGCCAGCGTCATCCTTCATTTTGGCGATGATATTCAAGTCCATGCCACCGGCGAATGATCCCTCTTTTCCAGAGGTGATGATTACGCCTTTGACCGCGTCATCGGCCAGCGCGTTGTCGATCATGCCATCAAGGTCACGGAAGGCTTGGATGCTCATCACGTTCATGGATTTGCCAACGGTGTCCCATGTGATGGTGGCGACGCCGTCGGCGTCAACTGCGTATGTAAAATCACTCATGAGTTTTGTTCCTCTTCATAAGGCGTGCCGTCTTTGTGGGTGAACTGGCGCTCCCCATCTTTGCGGGAATAGTGCAGGTCAATGTCGGGGTAGTGACAGGTGTCACTATCGGCCCGTGTGCCGATGATCAGGTAAAAAGCAGGCTCGTCCGTACGGTTGATCAGGTGGTGGGCGTTAGGGTCATTTGCTTTCCAGCCAACGGCCATGCCCTCGGTCAGGGTATGTTCGCCGTCGTCCTCGACCAGCACCAGCTCACCCGACAACATGTAGATGAACTCGTCCTCGTTTTCGTGCCAATGGCGTTGCGATGACATGCCGCCGGGCAGCAGTTTTTCGATGTAGACGCCGAACTGGGTCAGGCCAGCCGCCTCGCCCAGTGCTGCGGCTTCATAGAGGCCACACCCTTTGTCATGCGGGGCAGGGTAGCCGATATTATCGGCTCCTTTGATCAGCGGCAGTTCGTTGATTTTGATAACAGGCATCAGACGCGCTCGATGATCGTTGCGGCACCCATACCGGATGCAACGCACAGGGTGGCAAGGGCGACCTCTTTGTCTTGGCGCTCCAATTCATCCAGCATCGTGCCGATGATGATTGCGCCAGTGGCACCCAATGGGTGGCCCATCGCAATCGAGCCGCCGTTGACGTTGACCACAGATGGATCAACATCAAACGCCTGCATGAAACGCAGCACGACGGCGGCGAAAGCCTCGTTCACCTCAAAGAGATCAATGTCGGAAATCGCCATGCCGTGATCAGCGAGGATTTTTTGGGTCACCGGCACGGGGCCGGTCAGCATGATGGTAGGATCAGTGCCGATTTTAGCGGTGGCGCGGATGCGGGCGCGTGGTTTCAGGCCGTGGCGTTCGCCGAAATCCTTATTGCCGATCAGCACGGCGGCAGAGCCATCGACGATGCCTGAGGAGTTGCCCGCGTGGTGGATGTGGTTGATCCGTTCCAGATGCGGGTATTTCATGATGGCGACCTTATCAAAGCCGGGCATCACCTCGCCCATATCCTTGAAGCTGGCCCTGAGCGCGCCAAGGGTTTGCATGTCGGTGCCCGGGCGCATGTATTCGTCGTGATCTAGGATCGGCAGGCCGTTCTGGTCAAGGATCGGGATGATCGATTTTGCAAAACGGTTGTCTTTCCAGGCCGCTTCGGCGCGGTTCTGGCTCTCGACGGCCAGCGCGTCGGCCTGCTCGCGACTGAACCCGTATTCGGTGGCGATCAGATCGGCCGAAATACCTTGGGGCACGAAATAGGTTTTCATCGCGACGGTGGGGTCAACAGCAATGGCCGCACCATCACTGCCCATAGCGACACGGCCCATCATTTCGACGCCGCCCGCAACATAGGCAGAACCAGCCCCACCCTTGATCTGGTTGGCGGCAAGGTTAACGGCTTCCATGCCGGATGCACAAAAGCGGTTGATCGCAAGGCCCGGCACCTGTTCGTCAAAATCGGACGCCAACACGGCGGTGCGGGCGAGGCAGCCGCCTTGTTCCTTGACTTGGGTGGCATTGCCCCAGATCACATCCTCGATCGCTTTGGTATCCAGATTGTTCCGCTCCTTGATCGCATTCAGGATTTGCGCGGATAGGCGTACGGCGGTGACTTCGTGCAGGGCGCCGTCTTTTCGCCCCTTGCCACGGGGGGATCGAACGGCGTCGTAAATATAGGCTTCGGTCATTTTGGTATCCTTTGTTTATGCGCGGTCCGCGGGGCTGCCGGGCATCAGATCATAGGGGTGTTTCCAGCCTGGTGTGTCGCTAATGCGGGTTAGCCAGGCGTCGATGTGGGGCCAGTCTGCGCGGTTGAATCCAAACTCTTCGGGATAGTAGAGGTATCCACAGCAGGTTAGGTCAGCGATGGTCATATGGTCGCCGACGATCCAGTCGCGCCCCTCAAGGTGGGTGTTCAGGGTGGCGTAGGCAGCTTTGAGGCGGCCCTGCATAAAGGGAATTACGCCCTCGGGTTGTTTGTCTTTGGGCAGGAAGTGGATCAGGAAGCGGGTCATGCCAGCGGGAGACGAGAGCTTGTGGTTGTCCCACAGGATCCAGCGCAGGATTTCGCGGTTTTCAGTGCTGTCCTTGCCGCCGAGCTTGCCGGATTTTTCGACCACGTAATTCTGAATAACGCCGGACTGGGTGAGGGTCAGGTCGCCATCCACCAAAGCGGGCGCTTCGCCCATCACGTTTAGAGTGCGAAATTCAGGGCTGCGGGCTTGGCCGCCGAAAAAATCGACGTAGACTGGCTCCCAGTCCAGCCCTGATAATTCAAGTGCCAAGGCTGCTTTGTAGGAGTTGCCGCTTTCGCCAAAACAATAAAGTTGGAGTGTCATATCGTACCTTTCGTTATTTGCCCTACCGGCCCAACCGGGGGTTTCACCCCCGGACCCCCAAGGTATTTGAAGCAAGAAGAAGGGGGCAGTAAGGAAGTATTAAGGTTAATGAGCCTAGAGTTGTTTTACGGTACAGGCTGAGGAGCCGATGACCGTGCAAGTAGAAGGCCCCGCAGCGCCCCGCCATATGTGCCGGTCGACGCGGGGCTGATGCTTTTGCCCCTTCTTCTTGCCTTAAATACCTCCGCCAGAGGCGATCCGGCATTTCCCCCCGTAAATCCATTACCGTTTACGTGCCTCCAGCTCGGAATTGAACAGGCGCAGGCGGTGGGTCAGGTTATCCTCATTGATCACGCTGGTGAAGTTTTCAAACAGAAAGGACAGGGCCTCGCCCTCGTCCAGTCCCGCCTCTTTTGAGAAGCGTTTTAAGCGGCGGTAGCCGTCTTCGGTCATGGCGACTGGAAATCGGCGGGTCAGGCGCAGGCGTTTGGGCATTATGTCTCCCGTAAGTTCGGTGGGGTGGCTTTCGCACCCCATATGCGAAAGCCACCAGCCGTGAGTGCTCCTCCCTTGGAGCAATTTTGATCAGCTTAGAACGCTTCGGCGTCCAGCGCCATAACGGTATCCGATCCTGATTCAATCCGCGCCAAATGCATGCCTGTGGCGGGCAGGTGGCGGGCCATATAGTAGCGCCCTGTGGTGAGTTTGGTCTCATAGAACGCGGTGTCAGAGGCGCCAGCGGCAAGTGCCGTATTGGCGGCTTTGGCCATCCGCGCCCACATCAGCCCCAGACAGGTGTGGCCGAACAGATGCATGAAGTCGTTGGAGCCTGCAAGCGCGTGGTTCGGATTTTTCATACCGTTTTGCATGAAATACATACCAGCCGCCTGCAAATCCTTGCTGGCCTGTTTCAAAGGATCAAGGAAGTCGGCCTTCAGCGCCTCGTCATCCGAATTTTCCTTGATAAAGGTTTTGACCATTTCAAAGAACGCCATCACATGTTTGCCACCGTCCTGTGCCAGTTTGCGCCCGACCAGATCAAGCGCCTGAACCCCGTTGGCCCCCTCGTAAATCTGGGTGATACAGGCGTCGCGCACGTATTGGCTCATGCCGTGTTCCTCAATATAGCCGTGGCCGCCGAACACCTGTTGGGCCTGCACGGTCATATCGAATCCCTTGTCGGTCAGGAACCCTTTGACAACAGGCGTCATCAGGGAAACCAGCCCGTCGGCGTCTTTATCACCGGCGCGGTGCACCTGATCAATCAGGCTGGCGCTCCACAATAGGAACGCGCGGCCACCCTCGACAAAGCTTTTCTGGTCCATCAGGTTGCGGCGCACATCTGGGTGCACGATGATCGG
>JAFLKA010000213.1 GCA_022712735.1 Marinosulfonomonas sp.
GGTGCTTGATGCCGTGGTGATTGGCAAGGAAACCACCGCGACGCAGGATTTTGACACAATAGAATTGACCGTTTCCATCGGGGAAATCCTGTTTGTTTCCAATCGCCTAAATGGCTGGACATGGTGCCGCAATACCCAAGGTCAAGAAGGCTGGGTGCCTGATAGCTGCCTAGGAGCAGAACCCATTGATGCGGCGTGATACCGCAGCATTTGCCATTGGCAACACGCATTGCAAAACATACCCTAGCAAAAGAATCGGAAATAGACAGCGGCGAGACCCAAAATGAATCCACCCATCCTAAAAAAGCACGGCTCTAAACGTGAACGCAGCTGGCAAGGTCATGCCTTTTTCAGTGGCGGGTTTCGCCCGTTTTTCCTGTTTGGCGCGCTGTTTGCCATCCTCTCCATTGCGCTGTGGCTCGCCGACCTACTGGGGTATGCCAGTCTAGACACCACCCTTGCCCCCGTTGACTGGCACAAACACGAAATGCTGTTTGGTTATACGTCGGCGGTGATTGCGGGGTTCCTGTTTACCGCCGTGCCAAACTGGACTGGGCGCTTTCCCGTGGTCGGCTGGCCGCTGATTGCGATCTTTGTTCTGTGGCTTGCGGGGCGCGTTGCGATGCTGATGGGGGACGGGGTGCCCTACAGCCTCACCGCGACCATTGACGCCGCCTTCCTGCCGATCCTTGGCACTGTGATTGCCCGCGAAATCATCTCGGGCAAGAACTGGCGCAACCTGCGGGTGCTGGCCCCTGTCCTAATGCTGGGGGCGGCCAATATCTGGTTCCATATCGACATGGCGAACGGCGGGCTGGGAACGGCCCCTGTCCGGCTTGGATTTGCCTCGATTCTGGTGCTGCTGATGCTGATTGGCGGCCGGGTGATCCCCAGCTTCACCCGCAACTGGCTGGCACGGCGCGAATCTGGGAAATTACCCAAACCCTTTGATCGCTACGACACCCTCACCGTTGCCGCATCAGCCATCGCGCTGGCCGTCTGGACTGCAATCGACACCGCCCCGATCCTCGGGGCCGCCTTTGCTGTGCTTGGCGTTGCCCATATCATCCGCCTGTCGCGTTGGGCCGGGTTGCGCACCCTTTCCAATCCGCTGTTACTGGTACTGCACATCTTTTATGCCTTTGTGCCAATCGGGTTTCTAACCCTCGCTACGGGGATGTTGATGGACAGCCCAGCCATAAACACCGGCGCGCTGCATGTGTTTGGCATTGGCGCGACCGGCGGCCTCACCCTTGCGGTGATGATCCGTGCCAGTCTGGGGCACACGGGGCGGATGCTGGCCAGCGACAGGCTGCTGAACGTTGTGATGGTCGCTGTGATCCTAAGCGTCACCCTGCGAGTGATTGGCGCGATCTGGCCAGAGCTGGACTGGGCAATCACCGGATCAGCGCTGGCGTGGATTATCGCGTTTGGGCTGTTTACGTTCAGGGTTGGCCCGTGGCTCGTCAAACCTCGCGCACCCCGCTAACCGACCAACAGCTTTAACCCCTGCGTCACGTCTGTGCGCATTGCCAGACGCAGGCCCGGCTCGTCTCCGGCCCGAAGGGCTGCGATGATCAAGCGGTGGTTTTGTGGCGGTTCGGTCCGGCGCAAACGACCATAGAGCGCGCACATGGTCGGTCCCAATTGCAACCAGACAGTTTCTGTCATTGCCAGCATCGCGGGCGCTTGGGCACGCAGGTATAACGTGCGGTGGAACTCCAGATTGGTGCGGATATAGGCCACAGCATCCTGTTTTGCGATCGCCTCGGCGATGGTCTGGTTGATCGCCTGCAAGCGGTCAATCAGCGCGATGTGGGCGCGGGGCAAGGCGCGGCTTGCCAATTCCGGCTCCAACAGCCCACGCAGCGCCGCCAACTCCTCGATCCGCTCGTTGGTAAGTTCCGGTGTGCTCACACGCCCCGAACTGGACAGCGTCAACGCGCCTTCGGCTGCAAGTCGGCGGATTGCCTCGCGGGCGGGCGTCATCGACACGCCAAATTCCCGCCCCAACCCACGCAATGTTAACGGCGTGCTGGGGGCAAGTTCGCCGTGCATGATGCGCGTGCGCATCTGGCGATACAGCCGATCATGCGACGGGGCGGTTTTTTCAGTGGGGCGGTTTTGGTTTAACATGCCTTATGTGATCACAAAACGGCGCAGCTATCAATCCTTGAACTGATAGCGATGCAGCTGCTGCCCGTTCTTGCGCAACCACGCTCGCGGGGCTTTGTAATGCGGATAAATTCCGGTCACCACCCGCCAGTAGTCCGGCGAATGGTTCATCTCGACCAGATGCGACACCTCATGCGCCGCGACATAATCCAGCACCTCGGGCGGGGCCATGATCAGACGCCATGAATACATCAGATTGCCCTCAGCAGAACAGGATCCCCAGCGCGACCGCGTATCGCGCAGCGACAAGCGCCCATAAGACGCCCCCAACGCCGCCGCATACCGGTCCGAGGCCTCTTGCAACCTGCCCCGCGCTGACAGCTTCAAAAATGCGGCGACACGCAGGGGTACACGAGCAGGATTGTCCGGCACCGTGATCTGCCCGTCGACATACCGCGCCACCCGTCCAGTGCCCACAATCACATCCACCTCGCGCCCCTCGAACATAACCTGTCCGCCGATCATTGGCCGGGCCACCTCGGGGCGGGCTGCCAATGTGCGCCTGATCCAGCCCTCTTTTTCGACTGCAAAAACGTGGGCCTCGCGCAGCGGAGTGCGCATGGGCAGGCTCATCGTGACACGCCCATCCAACTGCGACACCCGCAACGACAGTCGCTTTGCCCGCCGCGTGCGGCGCACAGTAATCCTGACCATCGGGGGGCCGGTTAATTCAATCTGCTCCATGTCTTCATGCCCGCGCAATATCCTGTGTCCCCAACATACCGCGCCAGCGGGCCGGATTCACCCCGAAAATTGCAAAAGCCTTTGACACCCCCGCCCCATTGTGTCAATTGGCCCAGAACTCATGACAACAGCGACAAGTGTGAAGGGAAATTACATGCCCAAAGAAGAATGGGGCGTTAAGCGCGTCTGCCCAGAAACCGGCAAACGGTTTTACGATCTGAACAAATCACCCGTGATCAGCCCATACACCGGCGAGGTTGTCGAAATTGAGACCGGCAACAAATCCCGCACCATGGTTGCCGACAAAGAAGACGCCAGCAACAAGCCCAAAGAAGAGGACAAAGTTGAAGGCGACGAGGTTCTGGATGATGATGACACATCCGATGTCGATCTGGGCGATGACGTTCTGGATGATGACGATGACGACGAGGATACCGTCCCGCTGGAAGAAGTCGCAGACGTTGCGGTCAACGACGACGACAATTAATCAGGGTGCGGGGGTTTTTCGCTTGAACTGACCCCCGCGCTTGCCTAAATACCGTCTCACGACGACCCACAACCCAATGATGGGGCCTTAGCTCAGCTGGGAGAGCGCCTCGCTGGCAGCGAGGAGGTCAGGAGTTCGATCCTCCTAGGCTCCACCAATTTTTTTGATACACCCACATGATTATAGCTTGACCGGCTGCTGATTTTGCATTTTTGTGCGGGAAGTTTGGCTAATCAAAAGGGTATTGCCAATGTCTCGTCAGCGAAAAATCCTGTTCATCATCATGGACCAGTTCCGTGCCGATTGTATCAACGGTGCATTGGCCGATCATGTTGATCTTCCTAATATCGATGCCTTCCGAAAAGAGGCTGTGATCTTTGCCAACCATTTCTCGGTGACCAACCCGTGCGGGCCCTCAAGGGCCAGCATGTTCACCGGCAAATATGCGATGAACCACCGGTCAATCCGCAATGGCGCGCCGTTGTCAAATGAAATGACCAACATCGCCCGCGAGGTGCGCAAATCCGGTTATGACCCGCTGTTGTTCGGCTATACCGACACCAGCATTGACCCGCGCACCTGTGATGCCAATGATCCCAACCTGAAAACCGAAGAACATGTTTTGCCAGGTTTCACCGAGGCACTGGAGATGCGGTATAAGGAAAGTTATCCTTGGCGGGCCTATCTGAAATCCAAGGGCTACGACATTCCGGATTATGATCAGTTCTACAATTCTATCTCGCCTGACCCAAACCGCCCCGCACGTCCCGATGATCCGCCGTTTTATCGGGCCGAGCATAGCGATACCGCCTTTTTAACCAATGCGGTGATCCACGATCTGACCGTGCGCACCGATCAAAACTGGTTCGCACTGGTGACCTATATACGCCCACACCCGCCGCTGGTGGCGCCCGCGCCCTATAACACCATGTATAATCCGGCTGACCTGCCGTTGCCCGCCCGCATGCAAACCCGCTCCCAAGAGGGCGCGGTGCATCCCTTTATGACGGGTGCCCTGATCGCGCCGACGATCAACAGCATCGTGCGCGGCTGTGACGGGCTGCTGGACCATGACAGTGATCAGGATGTGCAACTGTTGCGGGCGATTTATCTAGGACTGGCGACCGAGGTTGATGCCCACATCGGACGGCTCATCGCCTTTCTGAAGGAAACCGGCCAGTATGATGATACGATTATCGTGCTTACGGCAGACCACGGCGAAATGCTGGGCGACCATCACCTGTGGGGCAAGCAAAACCCGTATGATCCGGCGTTCCGCATTCCCCTGTTCATCCACGATCCGGACAATCCGGACCAATACGGCACAACGGTGGATGCCTTTACCGAAACCATCGACATCACCCCGACCATACTGGATCTGGTCGGGCGCGATGTGCCTGCGGGGATGGACGGCACATCACTGCG
>JAFLKA010000398.1 GCA_022712735.1 Marinosulfonomonas sp.
GACCGATTTCATTTTCATGGTCAAAGATTCATCCTACATGTTTGTCACCGGCCCTGACGTGGTGAAAACCGTGACCAACGAGGTGGTGACCGCCGAGGAATTGGGCGGCGCGATGACCCACACCAAAAAATCATCCGTCGCTGACGGGGCGTTTGAAAACGATGTCGAAGCGCTGTCGGAAATCCGCCGTTTGGTCGATTTCTTGCCGCTGGACAACCGCTCAGGCGTGCCGGTGCGCCCGTTCTTTGATGATCCCTCACGGCTGGACGATAGCCTGAACACATTGATCCCCGACAACCCGAACGCGCCTTACGATATGAAGGAACTGATCCTGAAATTGGCCGACGAGGGTGATTTTTACGAAATTCAGGAAGAATATGCCAAGAACATCCTGACGGGATTTGTCCGTCTGGAAGGCTCGACCGTGGGTGTGGTGGCGAATCAGCCGATGGTTCTGGCCGGTTGTCTGGATATTGATTCATCGCGCAAGGCAGCGCGGTTCGTGCGGTTCTGTGACGCGTTTGAAATTCCGATCCTGACATTGGTTGATGTGCCGGGGTTTCTGCCCGGAACCTCGCAGGAATATGGCGGGGTGATCAAGCATGGCGCAAAACTGTTGTTTGCCTATGGCGAGGCGACGGTGCCCAAGGTCACTTTGATCACCCGCAAGGCCTATGGCGGGGCGTATGATGTGATGGCCTCCAAACACCTGCGCGGCGATTTCAACTATGCGTGGCCAACCGCGCAAATCGCGGTGATGGGGGCCAAGGGGGCGACGGAAATTATCCACCGTTCTGATCTGGGGGATGCCGACAAAATCGCCCAGCATACAGCGGATTACGAGGACCGTTTCGCCAACCCGTTTGTGGCGGCGGAACGTGGCTTCATTGACGAGGTGATCCAACCATCGGTATCACGCAAACGGATATGTCGCGCGTTTGCGTCACTGCGGGGCAAGAAACAGCAGAACCCGTGGAAAAAGCACGGGAATATACCACTGTAATGCGCCTGACCCTGCATATAATTCTGGCATCAATGGCCTGTCTTCCCTTGTCGGCTGCAGCCGCCCCGATCGAGGTGCCCTCGGGCCAACCCGTGGCCTTTTTTGAGGTGATCTGGGAGGAAGAGGGCGAGATGAACACCTATCGCTTTCGCTACATCGCGCCACAGATTGCGCGGGACGGCGGCAACATCGGATTTGATGCGGCTGAACAGGATATCAAACACCTGTGCGAAACATCGGCGCTACCGGCATTAATCGAACAAAACCGCCCAGTTGACCGGATTGTAATCTCGATTTCGGACCGCGAAGTGGCGTTCGGCAAACCCGACCCCGACGCAACCCAGTTTTTCGAGGTATATAGCCCCGATGGCACCACCTGTATCTGGGAGGGGTTTTGATGCAGCCACTATATGTTGCGGTTTGTACCCCTATCTTGCAGCGGATTGATGCATTGGCGTCACAATTCCGCCGATTGCGAAGCAGACTATGTTTTTTCCGTTATTTATCAGTTATCGTTCCGCAAGGTTACCTCCAAGTAGCCTGTAACTCATCAATGGGGCGGGTGCGGCCATATGGCTGCGACCGATTCTTTGCAATCAATAGGAGACTAGGATGTCGAATAGCATCAAAGCAGTTATGGCCCTCGGCCTGTTCGTTGTTGTCGCAGCATGTGGCCAACAAGAAGAAGTTGTTTTTGTTGAAGAGCCAGTTATGGTTGAGCAACCAACTACTAAATACTAAAAGACCATCGGAACGGGCTTTCGGGCCCGTTCCGAACCACACCCGAATTTCACATAACCCTTTTTTATCAGGAGGGAAGTTATGCTGAAGCATCGCGGTTTCCCGGGACGTTTACCGGGTACAGATTTTCAATTTACTATCCGTAGGCCGAACAAAAAGGGTGTGACTACCCTGATTTCGCGTGAGCGGTATGCGGACCGGCGGCCTGCGGACCGACGGGCGGATGTGGCATTTATGATGGCGCTGTGGTTCCAGTTCGGAGACGAGCCGTTCGAGCGGGGCAATCTGGATGCGGGGCGCATTTCGTGGATGTTCGGGCGCGAGGTGATTCCCGCCGAAGACCCGTTTGATCCCGAAAGTTATGACGCACTGCTGAAAATTGACGAGCGGCGGGCGCGTGCGGCGTTTCCCGATGCCTTTGACGGGTCAGACGGCGGGGGATCGGCGTGATTTTGCCTGTGTTTCAGGGGATTTGGCAGAAAACAGCCCAAAATGACCTAAGGTCAATGTTGAGCTTTTCTGTGCGTCATATCTGGGTCAATGTCTTATCTATGGCAGGCGGCTCCAGCAAGATGTCTGCTTGTACTAGTCAATACCGTTACCCTTCCCCTTCTGAGCGGTTCGGTCCTTTTTGGGCCGGACCGCTTTTTTTACGGTTTGCGCGCCACGGAATTGAGCAAAGAACAGCCGAAAACTGTAATCTGAATTCAGGGGATTCTCATGTGTCGGGATACCTGTTATATATGGCCTCAATAAAAATAATTGTTGGAGGCACAAATCAATGCAGATCAAACACTTGGCCATCGTGGCTGTTCTTATTACCCCGCTTGCCGGTTGTCTGGACAATGATGTCGAGCGCGCCGCTGCAGGTGCCGTTGCGGGTGCCGTTATTGCGGACGTTACAAACGGCAGCGTTCTTA
>JAFLKA010000382.1 GCA_022712735.1 Marinosulfonomonas sp.
CGGCTTTGCAGAATTTCTCGCCCTTCGGCGTCAGTGACACGCCGCGCGGCATCCGCTCAAATAGAATGATGCCAAGATCACGTTCAAGTTGCTTGATACGTTGTGAGACCGCGCCATGAGAGATGTTCAGCTCTTCAGCCGCACGCTGGAAATTGCCTAACCGCCCGGAAGTGGCGAAGACCCGTAGTGCATTCAGATTCAGATGTTTCATCATATCACCCGAGGTGTTAGTTTTTCTAATAGCTGATCCAAATGTTCTGCTTTGTCAATTTGTTCGGCCTCTGCGATCAGAAGAAAACATCCATCGAGCAGGCAAATACAGCGTGAAAGGATCAAAATGACGATCACCATCCGGCCAGCCAAACTCTCTGACCTGGACCAGATCACAACGCTTCTGTTGGCCGATGCAGAAGACCGCTATGCTGCTGATCCCCGGCTTTGGAGGTTGGAAAATGACGTTCGAAACAAAACCGCTTCAACCGTCAGAGCCGCGATGGAGGCAGAGAAGCCGCCGTTCCGACAGCAGTGGATAGTTGCGGAAGCAGAAGGCAAACTTGTCGGCGTGACGCATTCCATCCTTCTGCCGGTCCCGCCGATCTATGCGGGGGAGTTCGGTCCACCTGGCTTGATCATGGAAGATTGCTATGTCGTTCCAGATGCGCCTGTTGAAACACGAAGCGAACTCTTTAAAGCCGCTGAAGTCGATTTGATCGAGGTTGGCGCTGTGATCCTTTTGGCATCTAGCGTCGACGGAGGGGCATGGGAAAATGAGTATGCAAGTCACGGTTATGAAGCGCTCACGATGTATTTTGCCAAGACAGGCCTCGCGCAAGAGCGGGCAGTTTCCACGGTACGGCAGGCTACAGAAGAGGACGTGCCCGCCATCGTCACGTCAAGTGCTGTGCACAGAAGGATTCTGACAGGTTTGCATCATCTATTCTGGAAACCGCATGACGACGCGGACAACCGGTTTGGCTTGTGGATGAAGCGCAGCCTCACCTTAGAGGATCGCGATATGTTTGTTTCCGAAGCAGAAAACAAGTTTCAGGGCTATGGGATATCTCATCCAGCGACCCCCCTTCATTTTCCGCCGCCGCATGACATCTCGGGCGTCGGCGTGATTGATGACTTCTACCACAGTGCTTTAGAGGACCCTCAGAAGCTTGGCCCAAACAGCTCTGACGCTGCTTCTCTTTTCGAGGCGGCGGAAGCGGCGCGTAAAGGACGTGGCGACCATTCCGTTCTGGTCGTTTGTCCAGCGGCTTGGCAGTCAAAGATCACGCTGCTTGAACAGGCAGGATACCACAACGCGATCACCTGGCATATTAAGATGACTAATTAGAACTGCCGTTCACGCGAAATACAGCATTGGTAAATTTGGGCTTGAACCAGACATTTGCCCATTTTGTTAGTTTGGCAGCATGGTGAGGCGCCGATGAAATTGGAAGTCGCCAGCATCTGGCTTGATACTTGGCACGAAAGATGTAGCGATGGTTGCTGAATGGCAAATGATAGGTGATTTTGAACATGTGCTCACTCAACGGAAAAGTCGCCATTGTGACGGGTGCATCGGCACCGCTTGGTATTGGTCGGGCAATCGCGCTCCGGCTTGCAAAAGAAGGCGCTTCTGTCATCGTTACCGACATTGATGGCAGCATGGAAATAAATGGAAAGAGCCATCTGAAGTCTGATTTGTTGGCACAACTGGTTTCAGATATTCAAACGTTAAATGGCAGGGCCTGCGCCATAAAACTGGATGTGACATCTGCTGAAGATATCGAAACATGCGTCGCAAAAGCCATCACCGAGTTTGGACGCCTCGACATTTTGGTCAACAACGCTGGCTCGCTAGCAGGGTCGGATAGCTTCATGTCAACAACGCCGGAGCAGTGGGAGATGAGCTTTCGGGTCAACATACTGGGTCCGATGATGCTGGCGCAAGCCGCCATTCCCGAAATGCGCAAGGTTGGCGGCGGACGCATCATCAACATCGGCTCTACCGGCAGTCTTGGTGCCGAAGCAGGTTTTGGTGCATACACGACAATGAAACATGGATTGGTTGGGCTAACCAAAACCCTTGCCGCTGAATTTGGAGCCGACGGCATTCTGTGTAACACAGTTTGCCCCGGTTACATTGCCACTGACATGCATAATGCCGCCAACGCGCGATTGGCGGAAGAAAACGGCATCTCAATTGAAGAAATGAAGCGGCGGCGTTATGCCAACGTCGCAGTCAAAGCGGCTGGTTTGCCGGAGGATGTGGCGAACGCAGTTGCATACCTAGCAGGACCTCAAGCGAACTATGTGACTGGTATCAACTTGCCGGTTACCGGTGGTGTGCCATTCGGTATTTGAGGTTAGCGTTAGAGCGTCACGTAAACCTCTTTGACCCTGCCACACAGAACACCGTAAGCGTTGTCCCGTACCCACCTTACGCTTGAGGTAGCGATCTGCGATTCAGTTCTTTCCTGTAGTTTGGAAAGGAGTTTCTCCATGGAGTACTCAGCGGAGTTTATCAGTGAGATTGATGTGATCGTTGGCCCTCGG
>JAFLKA010000427.1 GCA_022712735.1 Marinosulfonomonas sp.
CCCGCGGGTCCAGCCGATCAGCAGGATCACGATAAACACTGCGGTGGTGAGAATACGGGCGTTGGTCGGGGTGTCGAACGGGGTCAGGCGCATGCCGAACGCCCCCAGCAGGTTCAGGTAATAAGCGACCGAAATCACATAGGCAAAGGACAGCATCCACGACGATACGGTTTCGAGTTTGCGTGCTAGGCGGGGGCGGGGTGCATCCTGCGCGATCATAGTAATGTTAAACCGGATGGCGTGACCGAACAGGTAGGCCACACCGCAGAGGCCCAACATGACCAGTGGCGCGTATTTTCCGTAAGAGGCGTTCAGGATCGGCCCCAGCACCAGAAACCCGCTGCCGATGATCGAGGCCAGCGGCGTGATCATCGCCCGCCACCCCATAGAATGTGACAGGCGCGGCCAGACAAGCAATGCGGCGGCCAGCGCAACGGTTGCGAGTATGAAGGTGTTTTCCATGCGCCTAGCGGCCACGCAGCCAGCCCATCACGGCGGGGCGCACCGATTGGTCGCCACGGGCGCGAGCCTCGTCGATTACCGCTTTGACCTGATCCAGATTGGCGCGGCGCAGCAGGCTTTTGACCGGACCAATCGAGGCGGGGCGCATTGAAAGCGTGCGCAGGCCCATCGCGGCGAAACACAGGGCTTCGACAGGGCGGCCCGCGTCTTCGCCACAAAAGGACACCGGTGTATCGGTTTCGGCGCAGCGGTTGACGATTTGCTCAATCAGGCTGAGGAAGCTGACGTTCAGCGTGTCATAGCGCCGCCGCACCCGCTCGTTTTCGCGGTCAGCCGCAAAGAAGAACTGCTTCAGGTCATTGCCGCCGATTGAAATGAAATCCACGTCGTCAAAGAATTTGCGCGGGGCAAAGGCCAGTGACGGGGTTTCCAGCATTGCACCAACCTCGACTGTTTCGGGGATGGCGTGACCCAGACGGGCCTCGCTTTTCAGTTCCTTATCCAGATAATCGCGGGCGGCGTGGTATTCCTCGGACTGGGCGATAAAGGGGAACATGATCGTCATCGGGCGGCCATTGGAGGCGCGGATCAGGGCCTGCAACTGCATCCGCATCACGCCGGGTTTATCCAGCCCGACGCGGATCGCCCGCCATCCCAGCGCGGGGTTCGGCTCGTCATGCGGTTTCATATAGGGCAGCACTTTGTCCGAGCCGATATCAAGCGTGCGAAACACCACGCGCTGGCCTTTGGCGGCTTCCAGAACGCGGTTGTAAAGCGCGGCCAACTCGGCGCGTTTGGGCATTTTGTTGCGCACCAGAAATTGCAGCTCAGTGCGAAACAGGCCAACCCCCTCGGCGCCTGAACTTTCCAGTGACGGAAGGTCCGCCATCAGGCCTGCATTCATCGACAGGGTGATCACCTTGCCGTCCAGCGTTTCGGCGGGTTTATCGCGGATCGAGGTATAGCGTTCCTGTTCCTTGGCGAGCATGGCGATTTTGTCTTTGAAGGCCTCGGCCACGGTATCATCGGGGCGCAGATGCACGATGCCCTGTTCGCCATCCACCATGATGTGATCGCCATTCAACGCCTCGGTGGTGATGCGCCGCGCGTTGATCACCAGCGGGATCGCCAGCGCACGGGCGATGATGGCGGCGTGGCTGCCGACGGAGCCTTCTTCCAGCACGATACCGCGCAGTTTGCGGCCATATTCCAGCAATTCTCCGGGGCCGATGTTACGCGCGATCAGGATCGGATCGATGGGCATTTCGGCCCCTGTGGACGCGCCCTGACCCGTCAGGATACGCAACAGACGGTTCGACAGATCGTCCAGATCATGCAGGCGTTCGCGCAGGTAGGCATCGGGCACTTGGCTCATGCGGGTGCGGGCGATGGACTGCTCTTTTTCAACGGCGGCTTCGGCGGACAGGCCCCGTGCGATGTCCTCTTCCATCCGGCGCATCCAGCCTTTGGAATTGGCAAACATCCGGTAGGTTTCCAGCACCTGCATCTGTTCCTTGTGCTCGGCTCCGGCCCCGTTTCCGGCGGTGGCCAGCATATCGTCAACCGACACGCGCAATTGGTTGACCGCTTCGTGCAATCGGGTCAGCTCGATTTGCGGATCGTCGGCAATCGGGTTGGTGACGACCACGCGGGGTTCGTGCAGGTAGACATGGCCCTCGGCGGCACCCTCTTGGCCCACGCCGCCACGAAACAGCACTGGTTGGGTGTGGCGGGCAGACAGGGCAGCACCTTCGCCAACAAAGGCACCCAGTTCGGTCATTTCGGCGACCACCATGGCGACAACTTCAAGCGCGTAAACCTCGTCATCGGTGAATTTATGCGCTTGTTTGGATTGCACCACCAACACGCCCAGCCGTTCGCCCAACCGTTGCACGGGGACACCAAGAAACGAGGGAAACACCTCTTCTCCGGTTTCGGCCATAAACCGGAAACCGCGCGCATTCGGGGCGTCTGCGGTGTTGACGATGCGCGATGTTTTGGCGACGCGGCCAACCAGACCTTCGCCCAGCTTCATCCGGGTTTTATGCACAGATTCAGGGTTCAGACCTTCGGTGGCACACAGCTCCAGCGT